>JBILYW010000193.1:0-6533 GCA_044377555.1 Pseudomonas sp. | reverse complement strand
GAGCCGTCGCTGGAGCTCAAGGGGTTGCACTTTCATATGCTGTCGCACCAGCTGGATGTCGATGCGCACCTTGAGTTGATTCGCAGCTACTTCCTGACCTTCCGCCAGCTGTGCGCCGACCACGACCTGCAGCTGGCGCTGCTCAATGTCGGAGGAGGGATGGGCATCAACTATCAGGACGCGGCGCAGTCGTTCGACTGGCCAAGGTTTTGCGCGGGGCTGAAGGGGTTGATCGCTGAGCACGACATGGGAGCGACCCGCATACGGTTTGAGATCGGCCGCTTTATCAGTGCTGCCTGTGGCTACTACGTGATGCAGGTGCTGGACATAAAAAGCAGTCACGGCGAGTTTTTCGCCATCGGCCGCGGCGGTACCCATCACTTCCGCACGCCTGCGGCTCAGGGGCATGATCATCCGTTCACGGTACTGCGGGGCGACCAGCCGGCACAGATCCGCGATCAGGCCGTTACGCTGGTGGGGCAGTTGTGTACGCCCAAGGACGTCCTGGCCAGGCAGCAACCGGTGGCGCAACTGGCCATTGGTGACCTGCTGGTGTTCACCCTGGCGGGGGCCTATGCCTGGAATATCTCGCACCAGAACTTCCTGATGCACGAACCGCCATTGAAGGTGTTTATCGAGGGCTGACACCCCGGGATTGCCTGCCCGCGTGCTGGCAACCCCGGATCTGCGGGGGGCTTGAGCGGGTTACCTGTTTTCATGCTCAGTGCAACTTGGCAGCATCCAGTACAGACTGCATGCTGGCCGAGACTGTTATTCCTTGTTCGGGAGACATGTATTGCAGACCATTCGCCGGGCTCATCAGGACGATGTGCCAAGCATCGCCTCACTGATCAATGAGGCATACAGCCCTTACATCGCCAGAATCGGCCAAAAGCCGGCGCCCATGCTCGATGACTACCGGCAAGTGCTGGCGGATACCGACACCTTCGTTGTGACCGACAACACGGATATTGTGGGGGTGCTGGTGATGTGCCAGGAGGGTGCGCAAATGCTCCTGGTCAACGTTGCCGTGTCGCCCCGGTTTAAGGGCCGGGGCATCGGCAAAAGGCTGATGGTGTTTTGTGAGGAACATGCACTGCGCGCCGGCTGCGAAGCGGTGCGGCTGTACACCCATGAGCTGATGGTCGAGAACATCGATATCTATAAAAGCCTCGGTTATCAGCAAACCCACAGAGCCACCGAAAACGGCTTTGCCCGGGTTTTTATGCGCAAAGTGCTGGGCGGGCCTGGATAACCGTCGGGAACAGACCCTAGGCACATAGCGCTTGTGAGCCAATAAAGTTTTTGCCTCTTGCGCCCTGCATGGCGCAGTCAATCATCTCCCGGGCTTGCAGTGCCGTTATGCCGTAGTCCGTGAACTCTGTTTTCACTTCCAGGCGATGCAGGAATTGGCGTAACTGATCCTGGGCCTTGTGCAGGTCGTTACCGAAGATACGTTGCAGGGTACGGTCCCGCGCCTGGTCGCGGCCCCAGGCCAGACCCAGTACCAGCGGCAGGCTGAACGAGCAGGCGATGCCATGCGCCAGGCCATAGCGCAGGGTCATTTCGTAGGAGATGGAATGGGCCAGGGCGGTTTTGGTGTTGGAGAACGCCAGGCCTGCCTTGAGTGCAGCCAAGGCCATGCGTGAGCGCAGTTCCTTGTTGGACAAGTCGCGATGCAGCAGTGGCAGGCACTCCAGAATGTCTTCGATGGCCGAGAGGGCGAGGGTGTCCGAAACCGGATTGGCGTTGATGTTCCAGATGGACTCCAGCGCATGTGACAGGGCATCCAGGCCCGTTGAAACCGTGACCGCAGCCGGAACCGTGAGCATTAACTGCGGATCGATAATGGCCACTTTGGGCCAGGTGCATTCCAGGTGCAGGGAGTATTTCTGTTGGCTGGCCGAGTCCCAGATCGTCGCCCAAGGTGTAACTTCGCTTCCGGTACCTGCCGTGGTTGGCGCCGCGATCAGCTGCTTGCAGTGCGCGGGAACAAAGGGTTTCCCCGTGGACAGCAAAGCCAGCAAGTCATCGAAGCGCCCCGATTCTGTGCCCACGATCAGCACTTTGGCCGTGTCGATGGCGCTGCCACCGCCCACTGCAATTACGGTTTGGCAGTCGTGGGCGTTCTGCCAGAAATGCTCGTAGGTGCTGCGTAATTGAGCAACGTCAGGGTTGGGCTGAACATCCTCGATGATATAGACCAGACGCTCCCCCAGCAGGTCTTGAATCCGGTCGACCAGGCCCAGTGCGCGGGCCTCGGGAAAGGTGACCAGTGCGACTTTCTGGTGTTCGGTGATCGAGGCCAGCTCGATAAGGCTGTTCCAGCCAAAACGGGTATCAACCGGGTTGTAGAATCGTGCGCTCATGGCGGCTCCTTGGTGCTTGTCGCAGGAAGAACGTTTAGTGGCTGGATCCGCGCTGGATGGCGTTGCGCAACTTGCCGGACACGGCGTCGGCGGCGATCACCATCAAGGTGATGACAATGATGCAGGTGGCGGTTTCCTGGTATTTGAACAACTTCAGGCTGCTCACCAGCTCGAAGCCGAGCCCACCGGCACCGACCATGCCCAGCACGGTGGCCGAACGCAGATTGACTTCGAAGCGGTACAGAACCACCGCAATCCAGGCCGTGATCACTTGTGGCAACACGCCAAACACGATGACCTGCAGCGGTCGTGCGCCCGTGGCCTGTAGTGCTTCGATCGGGCCCTGGTCAATCTCTTCGATGCTCTCGGCGAAAAATTTGCCCAGCATGCCCAGGCCATGCAATGCCAGCGCGAGCACGCCGGGGAAGGGGCCCAGGCCGACCGCCGATACAAATATCAACGCCAGAATCAGTTCGTTGATGCTGCGGGTGAAGTTAAGGAACTGGCGGGTCGCGTGGAACACCAGGCGATTACGGCTCAGGTTGCGCGCCGCCAGAAATGACAGCGGCACGGCCAGCAACACACCGAGCAAGGTGCCCCAGATGGCGATTTGCAACGTTTCCACAGCCGGTGCCAGCAACCGTGGGAGGATGCTCAGATCCGGCGGTACGGTACGTGCGAGAAAATCACCAATCTGCGGCAAGCCGGCAGCCAGCTCCCCCACGCTCAATTGCGCGCCCGTAGCGCTCCACTGAAGTGTCAGGATCACGGCCAGCACTATGGCGCCAGTGGTTAACCAACTGCGCGGTCCGCGTGGCAGGTCTACCGTCCACTGATAGTTTTGCTGTTTCATGCTTAAAATCTCAGTTGCGCGGCAGGGGTCATTGCGTTGTCTGTAGCCGCAGGGGATGTCTCGGGTTCTGTGGCCTGGCCGGGATAAATGCGCTGCAAATCGGCTTCGGTCATGCTCGAACCGTCACCGTCGAAGACCATCTTGCCGTGGGCCAGACCGACGATCCGGTCGCCAAACTCGCGGGCGTAATCGACCTGATGAAGATTGCACAACACTGTGATTCCCAGTTCACGGGTGGCATCTCGCAGGTACTGCAACACCAGACGTGCTGTCTTGGGGTCGAGGCTGGCCACCGGCTCGTCCGCAAGGATCACCTTTGGCCGCTGGGCCAGGGCCCGCGCAATGCCCACCCGTTGCATCTGCCCACCGGACAGCGCATCGGTTCGCTGGTGGGCTTTGTGCGACAGCTCTACGCGTTCCAGACATTGCATGGCCAAGGCCACATCTTCGCGGCTAAACAGTTGCAGGATCGAGGTGAACGTAGACGCGGCACCCAGGCAGCCGGTGAGCACGTTCTTGAGCACACTCAGCCTTGGCACCACGTTATGGTGCTGGAAAATCATCGCGGCCTGGCGGCGCAGGGCGCGGGTATCGCGGCATGTCAGTGCATCAATGCCTGCCACGTTGAGCGTCCCGGAGTCGGCCTGGACCAGACGGTTGATACAGCGCAGCAACGTGGACTTGCCTGCGCCGGACTGCCCCAGTACCACTACGAATTCCCCGGCCGAAACCTCCAGATCAATGCCGCGTAAAACCGGGTTGTCCCCGTAATGCTTGGTCAGCTGGCTGATACGGATCATTTCAGCCTCCGCAGGTCGAGGTTGAGTACTTTTGCGGTGTCGCGCACCACGTCGTATGCAGCATCGGAGGTGGGCTGAAAACCATCCAGCTGCCCCTGGTCACCCCATGGCACATCCTTGATCGAGGCGAGGGCTGCGGCCACTTTCTGCTTGAGTGCCGGGTCCAGGTTTTTGCGCCAGACCATGGGCGATTCAGGAATCGGACGAGAACTCCAGACCACCTGCAAGTCATCTGGCTTCACCAGACCTCTTGCCACGGCGTTGGCCAGGATGCGGTCGGCGACTGCGGCGGCATCAACCTTCTGGTTGGCTACTGCGAGGATGCTGGCGTCATGGGAGCCGGAGAAGATCACCCGCGAAAACAGACTGGCTGGATCAAATCCTGCCTGTTCCAGGCCGGCCTTGGGGAACAGATGGCCGGACGCAGAGCTGGGGTCGACAAAGGCGAAGGTGTGCCCCTTGAGGTCGGCCAAATCACGAATGCCGCTGTCCTTGCGGGCCAGGATCAAACTTCGGTAGGCACTCTGGCCGGTGTTTTTGGTGACCGCCACTGCGAAAGCTTCAACATCGGCCACCGAGGTCGCCAGCACATAGGAGAAAGGGCCGAGGTAGGCAACATCCAGCTTGCCTGAGCGCAGCGCTTCGATAATGCCGTTGTAGTCGGTGGCAACGAAGGGCTCGACAGGCATGCCCAGTTTGGTTTCGAGGCTGCCGAGCACCTGTTTGCTGGCTTCAATCATGGCTTGGGAGTCTTCTGACGGAATCAGGCCAATTCGCAGTGTGTCGGTTGCCGCGGCTTGGCCGGCAACACTGATTGAGAAGCAGGCAATAGCGGCAACACGCAAGAAACTGGAGAGTTTTTTCATGGCATTCCACGGGGCTGGTTGAAGTTGCCCAAGGCTAGGAATGTCACGTGACAGTCATGCGATCAATTCAATATGGGTTTAAGCAGCCAACTATTGATGGAGTCTATGGATGTCGACCGCCAGGATGCGCGCTTTCCTCGCCGTGGCGCGCCACGGGAGTTTCAGTGCCGGGGCCAGAGCGCTGGGGCTCAGCCAGCCCACGCTGACTACGCAAGTACAAAGCATGGAGCGCCAGTACAACCTTGAGCTGTTTCACCGCCGGGGGCGGCGCATCGAATTGTCCGATGTCGGTCGGCAATTACTGCCGATTGCTCAGGCGATGGCGGCACTGGATCTGGACGCACACAACCTGCTGCGCGACTCCGGCCAGCTGGACAGTGGCCAGCTGAAACTGGGGGCTGTAGGCCCGTTTCATGTGATCGAGATGGTGGACAACTACCTCAAGTGCCACCCGCGCATCGACGTTTCGATCCGGGTGGGCAACTCGGCGCAGGTGCTGGCCGACCTCGAAAGTTACGTGACGGACATCGCGGTGCTGGCGGGGCGGCATGAGCATCCCGGGCTCTGTACCGTGCATTACGCGCGTCACCCCATCATTCTGTTTGCTCACCATGAACACCCTTTCGCCGGGCGTGGTTCAGTGCGGCTGCAAGAGCTGGAAGGGCAGCGGCTGCTGCAACGGGAGCCCGGGTCAACCACGCGTCTAGTGCTGGAGCAGGCCTTGTTGGAGGCCGAGGTGACCCCGCGAATCGCCATGGAAGTGGGCAGTCGCGAGGCGCTGCGTGAAGCAGTGCTGCGTGGCATGGGGCTGGGGGTTGTGTCCGAGGCTGAATTTATCGCTGATCCCCGTATCTGCACGATCCGCATCGAAGGCGATCCGCTGTACACCGAAACCTATCTCTATTGCCTGGCCGAGCGCCGTTTCAGCCGCCTGATCAGCTCGTTCTTTGATGTCGTCCTGCCCCAGTGTGTGACCAACAGCAACGGTTCATCTTCATTTTTATCGCGAAAGTGTTAGCGCGTTTCGAAGGTTTTTCTTTGTGTCCGGGAAGTGGAAGCTGGGCGCCATTCGAACGTTGGAGAGAAGATGATGAATGCGTCCAGTAAGGTATTGGTATCGATTGCCGTGCTCAAGGCCAGGGCAGGTCAGCAGCAGGTATTGAAAGAAGCGTTGTTGGCACTGGTAGAACCGACCCGGGCAGAACCTGGAAATCTGGACTACGTGTTGTTCGAGCTGCGTGACGAGCGCGGAACGTTCTACATGCGTGAAGCCTTCAAGGACCAGGCGGCGCTGGACCTTCACTTTGCCACGCCTTACTTCCAGCGCTTTGCCGAAATGGCGGATGAACTGCTCGCCGAGCCTTTGCAGTTGATATTCCTTGAGCAGGTTTCGGCTCAGGGTTGAGCCAGTTAGTGAAAAGCCTGCATCGCTGCAGGCTTTTTTATGTGTGTCAGTTACCTGCTCCGAACATCACCTTGGCACGGGTTGCACCACCGGTTGTGGCGTCACGCTGTTGGTCATGTGGGCGGGCATCATTTCCCAGGCATCACGGGGTTCATCCAGGTCGCGGTTGAGGGTTTCTGGCGTCTTGAACGTGGTGTACAGGGTGATCAGCGTCAGCAGCGACAGGTAGCAGGCAATGGG
>JBILYW010000192.1:0-6564 GCA_044377555.1 Pseudomonas sp. | reverse complement strand
ACGATGAACCCATAGTTCGTCGAATTAATTTCCTGTTTCAGATAGGCCATGTGCAAGGCCACCTCAAACTCATGCCGCAAGTTTTGGCTAAACACACGTTTCAACTGATAGGCTTTGGATCGGGCATCCTCAGGCGCCAAATTATCATCGGCCGGTTCGAATACATTATTAAGGTGCCATTGGTATTGTTCGCCCAGATTCAAATCCCGGCATATTTGTGCAAAACGTTCGGGTTTGAGTTCGGGCTGTTCAACCCGCTGCGTGCCATTGACCGAATAAATAGCCGTGCCGCGATCGAACCCTCCGGCTGCCGTCTCGGCGGCTTCAAAGTTCTGCAGGGCCGCCTGAAGCAAGCTGTGGTGCGTAATGCTGGATACCAGATCAAGTTCCAGGGTTTCTGGGGTCAGGATATCGGGGACTACCAGCTGGACCAATGTATCTGCCAGGGTGACCTGTTGTTGGGCAAAGAACAGCAGCAAGTTGCTCAACAGGCGAACGTGTTTAAGCCCATGGGTCCTGGGGTTCACCTCGGACCACCCATGGAAGGTCAACGCTGTTTTCAGCAAGGGCTCGGCAAACACCTCCACCGGTTTAAGCTGGGCTAAAACAGCTGTCACTGCTCGCTGAGTATCGTGGCTGCGTTTAAAACTACTGCGTAGCGCCTCGCGCACCGTTGGCGGTGCAACTATGAACCAGGGTGCCAGATGCTCTGACAGCAGGACTTCATGTAGATTTACAACCCGTGTATTAGCCAGTTCACTGGCGCGGTCGACAACGGTTTGTTCCGGGCCTGATAAATCAGGCGTTATTGTAGGGGGCATGGCTCAAGCCTGGTGTTTCGTTCGAGGCTTTAGCTTATAGATAACCGTGAGGATTGATCCGCTAATTACTTGATCAATTAACAAGCGACGCATTTGAATATGAAGTTTGAATGCTACATAACTACCGCACTTAAACTTGGTCTTAGAGGCCACTGCAGCACTGTTGCAATCACTCGATCACAACAGTGCCTGCGGCTTTACCAAAAGCGTGACTGGGTCAAACGCTCCCACAGTGAATCAATAACACCGGCCGCCGAGGTGCTGGCCGCCAGCCCCACACGCTCTTGCAAACTCTTGCGCTGTGCGTAGTGCAAGTGATAGAGCTGGGCATCCTTGGCCCGCTCGGACAAGTACTCATCGCTGGTTTTAAGTTCATCGACCAGTTGTTTTTCGACAGCAGCCACACCCAGCCAGACTTCACCGGTGGCCACTTCATCAATCGCCAGTTGCGGGCGGTACTTGGCCACGAAGTTTTTGAACAGCTGATGGGTAATGTCCAGATCCTGCTGAAACTTCTCACGGCCCTTTTCGGTGTTTTCACCAAAAACCGTCAGCGTGCGCTTGTACTCGCCTGCGGTCAGGACTTCATAGTCGATATCGTGTTTTTTCAGCAGTCGATTAACGTTGGGCAACTGCGCCACAACGCCGATGGAGCCCAAGATCGCAAAGGGCGCGCTGATAATCTTCTGCCCGATACACGCCATCATGTACCCGCCACTGGCCGCGACCTTGTCGATGCAGATGGTCAGCGGAATGCCCGCCTGACGAATCCGCGCCAGTTGCGACGAGGCCAGGCCGTAGCTGTGGACCATCCCGCCGCCGCTTTCAAGGCGCAGCACCACTTCGTCTGCCGGCTTTGCCAGGGCCAGCAACGCGGTGATTTCGTGACGCAGGCTTTCAGTGGCAGAGGCTTTGATGTCACCTACAAAGTCCAGGACAAAGACCCGCGGCTTGTCATCCGGTTGTTTTTTCAGTTTTTTGTCGGTTTTAGCGGTCTGCTTGTGCAGGGCCTTGAGCTGACTTTTGGACAACAACGACTGCTCCAGACGCTCGCGCAGGCTCTTGTAAAAGTCATTGAGTTTGATGACCTGCAATTGCCCGGTAGTACGACGCCCTTTGCCACGCAATGCGGCAAGGGTCACCAGGACCACCACAATGGCGATCACCAGGGTCACGGTTTTAGCCAAAAAACTGGCGTACTCGGCAAGAAATTCCACAGCCTCTCCTTAAAACGTCTGCAACCCTCGGGTCAGGGCTGCGCAATGACGTCCAGCATACCGGCGCCAACCGGGGCCTGCCACCCGGGAAGCACCTTGCCTTTGGACGTCAGAAGGAATTCAAACAAGCGTATGTTTTTTCATTGACAGCCACTTGCCATCCTCCTAACCTCGCCTGACTTTGAAAGCACCGGGATGACGCGCACGTGGGCAGCATCTATTTAATCAGACATGGCCAGGCCTCCTTCGGAGCAGACGACTACGACGTGCTGTCGCCGCTGGGCGTCAGGCAGGCACAAGTCGTGGGTCAGCATCTGGTTGATCTGGACCTGCGCTTTGATCGCTGCGTGTCGGGCGAATTGTTGCGTCAGCAAGACACCGCGCGCCATGCCCTGGAGCAGTTTCGCGCTGTCGGGCTGCCCGTGCCGGCCCTGGAAACAGACGCTGCGTTCGACGAGTTCGATGCGTTCGCCGTACTGGGTGCACTGTTGCCGGGCCTGCTGCCGGACGAACCCGACGCCATTGCCGCCATGCACAATGCGGCCCACAACCCGGCGGAGTTCCAGCGCATCTTTGAGCTGATCATCGCCCGCTGGCTCAGTGGCACCTATGACACCCCGCAGCTGGAAACCTGGCTGGGTTTTGTCGAACGGGTCCAGGCGGGTCTTAACCGCCTGCTCGACCTGGCGCGCAACCAGCAGACGATCGCCGTGTTCACCTCCGGCGGCACCATCACTGCCCTGCTCCACATCCTGACCCAGATTCCAGCCAGCGATGCCTTCAAGCTGACCTGGCACATTGCTAACACCTCGCTCAGCCTGCTCAAGTTCCAAGGCCGCGAGGTCACCCTGGCTTCCTTCAACAGTCATGCGCATTTGCAACTGTTGAAGACGCCGTCACTCATCACTTATCGTTGAGCGTCGGCAACCGCGGCCTCCGGGTCGCCGTAACCCACCACAAAAGGATCGAACCATGACTTCTGTAGCTGATGCCGTTCAAGCAATGAAAGCCAAATTCAACCCAGCCGCTGCTGCTGGCCTGGACCTGGTTTTCGGTTTCCGCATTGATGACGACAAAAACTTCTCGCTGATCGTCAAAGACAGCACCTGCGAACTGAAGGAAGGCGAAAACCCGGACGCTCAAGTGACTCTGGTCATGGACGGCGAAACCCTGGAAGGCATCGTCAGCGGCGAAACCGACGGCATGCAAGCATTCATGGGCGGCAAACTGCGCGCTGAAGGCGACATGATGCTGGCCATGAAGCTCAGCGAACTGTTCCCGGCTTAAGCCACACGCTTCACAAAAAAACCGGAGCCCACGCACTCCGGTTTTTTTTCGTCTGTGCTTCACTCAAAGGCTATCAAGCGCGCTGATTACCCGCTAACACCCCTACCTATTAAGGCCCTGCTTGCCTTGTCGGCACTGCGTCAGCCCATTAGATTGGCGAATGTTGTCAGGCCTAAAATATAAGCAGAAGAGATAGACATGGCGCTTACCGACTCGTCCACCCGCATCCGCTCTGGCGAAGAACTCGACGCCGGCCACATTGATCCCTGGCTCAAGGCCCATATTGCCGGGCTCACCGGGCAGCCCGCGATCAGCCAGTTCCCCGGCGGCGCGTCGAACCTTACCTACCTCATCGAATACCCCGGCGTTGAGCTGGTTCTGCGCCGCCCGCCGTTTGGCCACAAGGCCAAGTCGGCCCACGACATGGGCCGCGAGTTCCGCATCCTCAATCAACTCAAGGATGCCTTCCCCTACTGCCCGAAAGCCTATGCCCACTGCACCGATGAGTCCGTGATCGGCAGCGAGTTTTATGTGATGGAGAGGCTCAAGGGCATCATCCTGCGCGCCGACCTGCCGCCAGAACTTGGCCTCACGCCCGACCACACGCGCACCTTGTGCCAAAGCTTCATCGACAAGCTGGTGGAACTGCACAAGGTTGATTACACCGCCTGTGGCCTGAGCGATCTGGGCAAGCCCGAAGGCTATGTGCAACGCCAGATTGGCGGCTGGTGCGAGCGCTACGAAAAAGCCCTGACCCCGGATGCACCGCGCTGGGAAGCGGTCAAGGACTGGCTAAAAGCCAATATGCCCGCTGACCACCCCTCGCCTGCCATCGTTCACAACGACTACCGCTTCGACAACGTGATCCTCGCCCCGCACAACCCGATGCAGATCATCGGCGTGCTGGACTGGGAGCTGACCACCCTGGGCGACCCGCTTATGGATCTGGGCAACACACTCGCCTACTGGATTGAAGCCGACGACCCGGCCCCGGTGCAGTTGATGCGCCGCCAGCCAAGCCATGCGCCCGGCATGCTGACCCGTCGCGAATTCGTCGACTACTACGCCGAACGTTCAGGGACTCAGATAGATAATTACGACTTTTACTACACTTATGGCCTGTTCCGTCTGGCCGGTATCGTTCAGCAAATCTACTACCGCTACTACCACGGCCAGACCCAGGACCAACGCTTTGCTCAATTTGTGCAGATGAACGCCTTGCTTGAGCAGATGAGTCTCAAGGTCATCGCCCCCAAAACCCGCACTCGCTAAGGAATCCGCATGCCCAGGACTCAACTGTTCGACCTCGATGGCAAAATCGCCTTTGTTTCCGGTGCCAGCCGCGGTATCGGCGAGGCCATCGCCAGACTGTTGGCCCAGCAAGGCGCCCATGTGATTGTGTCCAGCCGCAAGCTCGAAGGCTGCCAGCCGGTGGCCGATGCGATCATCGCCGAAGGCGGCCAGGCCACCGCCATCGCCTGCCATATCGGCGAATTGGAGCAGATCACCCAGACCTTCGCGCGGATTCGCCAGGACTTCGGGCGCCTCGACATTCTGGTCAACAACGCCGCGACCAACCCGCAGTTCTGCAATGTGCTGGACACCGACCCGGGGGCCTTCCAGAAAACCGTCGACGTGAATATTCGCGGTTATTTCTTTATGTCGGTTGAGGCCGGCAAGCTGATGCGAGAACACGGGGGTGGCAGCATCATCAACGTGGCCTCGATCAACGGCGTATCGCCCGGCGTGTTCCAGGGCGTGTACTCCATGACCAAAGCCGCGGTGATCAACATGACCAAGGTGTTTGCCAAGGAATGTGCCGCCTTCGGCATCCGCTGCAACGCCCTGTTGCCGGGGCTGACCGACACCAGATTCGCCTCGGCCCTGGTCAGCAACGACGCCATCCTCAAGACCGCGCTGCAACAGATCCCGCTCAAGCGCGTGGCCGCCCCCGGCGAGATGGCCGGTGCCGTGCTGTATCTGGCCAGCGATGCGTCGAGCTACACCACCGGTGTATCGCTGAATGTGGATGGCGGGTTCTTGTCATAGCCTGAGGCGCCCCTCACCCCGGCCCTCTCCCGGAGGGACAGCGTTGGGGTGAGGAGTCCCGGGCACAAACAAATATTAAGTTCCACTCATTGCAATTA
Source organism: Pseudomonas sp. (assembly GCA_044377555.1). Taxonomy (GTDB): domain Bacteria; phylum Pseudomonadota; class Gammaproteobacteria; order Pseudomonadales; family Pseudomonadaceae; genus Aquipseudomonas. The sequence goes on along the minus strand of JBILYW010000192.1, from coordinate 1,092 downwards.
CAGAATATTTATTCCATAAAGAGCCCTTCTGAAAACAATAATTCAAAGGGTTCAAGCTATGCGTCGTCTTGGAATTGGTTTGATTGGCACCGGGTTTATGGGCCGGGCCCATGCACTGGCGTTTCGTAACGTCAGCGCAGCGTTTGAACTGCCGGTGCAGTTGCACCTCGCCGCGCTGGCCGACGCCGACGCCGAGCGCGCTCAGCATTGCGCCAGCGCCTGGGGTTTTGAGCGCGCCCATGGCGACTGGCAACAGCTGATTGCCGACCCCGGGGTCGATCTGATCGCCATCACCACCCCCAACCACTTGCACTTCCCCATGGCCATGGCCGCCATCGCGGCGGGCAAAGCCGTGTACTGCGAAAAACCACTGGCCGTGAGCCTTGAACAAGCCGATGAAATGCGCCTGGCGGCCAAGGCGGCGGGAGTGGTTACGCGGGTGGGCTACAACTACCAGCACAACCCGATGCTGGTACTGGCGCGCGAGATGATTGAACGCGGCGAACTGGGCCGCCTGATCAGCTTTCAGGGGGAATTCAGCGAAGACTTCATGGCCGATCCGGCCTTGCCCTGGTCATGGCGCTGCGAACCGAGCCACGCCGGTGGCGCGCTGGCGGACCTGGGCAGTCACCTGCTGGCGATGGCACGGTATCTGGTGGGCGACATTGAAGCGGTGTGTGCAGACAGCCAGACCGTCCACCCGCAACGCCCGGCCAGCCACAACAACAGCGAGCAACGCAGCATCCTGGTGGATGACCAGACCCACGCCCTGCTGCGGTTCAGCAATGGCGCGCGCGGCACCTTCAGCAGCAGCTGGCTCAAGCACGGCTACAAAAACCACCTGAGTTTTGAAATCAGCGGCACCCTGGGCACCCTGAAATTCGATCAGGAGCGCCTCAATGAGCTGCAACTGTGCAAGCGCGGTCAGGGGGGATTCGAGCGACTGCTGGCCGGGCCGGCGTTGCCCGGGTATGCCGCGTTCAGCCCGGCGGCAGGCCATCAGCTGGGATACAACGAACTCAAGACCCTGGAAGTGCACGCCGTGATCCAGGCCTGCGCCGGCCAACCCGCACCCGGCCCCGACTTTGAAGA
>JBILYW010000191.1:0-6575 GCA_044377555.1 Pseudomonas sp. | reverse complement strand
CCCAAAGGCTGTGCATCAGGGTGCGTCAGGGTCGGCAACACCGGGGACAAGGTGACAAAGTCCACATCCATCTGCTCAGCCAGCGCCAGTTCTTCAGCGTTATGGCACGAAGCCGCCAGCCAGCGATCTTTCGCAAGAGGCCTGCCCTTGGGCGCGTACTTGCGCAATTGCGCGGCAGTCAAATGCCAACCGGCGGAAGGAAAATCCCCTAACCACTCCAGCGGCCCCTTGAGCATCAGTTGCGCCTTGCCTGCACACAAGCCGGTGGCATCCACCGCCAGATCGCGGTACTTGGGGTCATAACCGTTGGGCGCACGCAGCTGAACCAGCTTGATACCGCCCGCAACCGCCTTTTGTATGCCGCGCAGAAGCTGCGGTGCTTCAAGCTCGTCCGGGGTGATCAGGTATTGATCGGACAAACGTGCAGCCGCGACAATCGGCTGGTTGGCCTCAGGGAACGCGTAATCCGCCAATTCCCGCGGGCTGACCCATGCCAATGGCTGGCCTTCCGCACCATGGGGCTCACCGGAAAAAGCCGAAACCTCCCATACATCCAGCAGAACGTGCTTGTCAGGGTAATCGTGCTGAACCTTGATCAAGGGGCGAGCCGCCTCGACCACAATGCCCAGCTCTTCCTTCAATTCGCGGCCCAACGCAGCCTCGACAGACTCCCCGGCCTCAACCTTGCCACCGGGAAACTCCCAAAGCCCGCCTTGATGCTGGGTATCAGCGCGACGAGCGATCAGTATCTTGCCGTTTGCACCCCGGATAACGGCCGCAGCCACATGAACTCGTTTCACCCTTGTACTTCCTCTAATCCGGCCTGTTGCCAGGCTTTAAACGCAGGCCACTGGTAAATGGCGTCAACATAAGCTTCATCTGCTGCCGAGAGGGCAACGCGATAAGTACGAAGGCGCACAGCCACCGGTGCGAAAAACGCATCTGCCACGCTCAGTCGCCCGAACAGATAAGGCCCGCTCTCGGTTGCCACTGCGCGGCACTCCGCCCACAGAGCGCTCATTCTTTCGATATCGACCCTAGCCTCGTCCGGCATGGGTACCAGCGCCTGATCATGGCTCAAATCAAATGGCAAATTGCCTCGCAGGCCAAAAAAGCCACTGTGCATCTGTGCACACGCCGATCGGGCTTGAGCCCGCGCAGCGATATCTGCCGGCCACAATTGAGCCGCCGCAAAGCGTTCATTCAGGTATTCCGCAATCGCCAACGAATCGGCGATGGTGCCGTGCTCAGTCTTCAACAACGGTACTTTGCCCGTCGCCGAGTGCTGCAGGATAAGTGCACGGGTATCAGGCTGGCCCAGCTTGATCAGTTGCTCAGTATAGGAAGCACCCGCCAGATCCAGCGCCAACGCGCTACGCAGGGACCACGAAGAGTGCAACTTGTCGCCGATGATCAGGTGGAAGCTCATATGAAGGCACCTTGAGAAAAAGCGAGAGCAAAATCACGGGGCCAGCCGTGCAGAGTCCACTGGCAGGCCCGTGATGTCGAGACGACTCAGGTACGGTATTCGGCGTTGATTTTCACGTACTCGTGAGACAGATCCGTGGTCCAGATGGTCTCGCTGCATGCGCCGCGGCCCAACTCGATACGGATGGTAATTTCTTCACGAGCCATCACCGCCGAACCCTGCTCCTCGGTGTACGTAGCTGAACGGGCGCCGCCACTGGCGATGCACACTTCACCGAGGAATACGTCAATCTTGCTGACGTCCAGATCCGGCACGCCAGCACGGCCCACGGCGGCCAGGATGCGACCCCAGTTCGGGTCCGAGGCAAACAGCGCGGTCTTGATCAACGGCGAGTGGGCCACGGTGTAACCCACGTCCAGGCATTCCTGATGGTTGGCCCCGCCATTGACCTCAACGGTGACAAACTTGGTGGCGCCTTCGCCGTCGCGCACGATGGCCTGGGCCACTTCCATGCAGACTTCGAGCACCGCCTGCTTCAGCGCCGCAAACAGAGGGCCGCTGGCTTCAGTGATTTCTGGCAAAGCAGCCTTGCCGGTGGCGATCAGCATGCAGCAATCGTTGGTCGAGGTATCGCCATCGATGGTGATGCGGTTGAACGACTTGTTCGCGCCATCGAGCAGCAAGTTTTGCAGCACTTCGCGTGAGACTTTGGCGTCGGTGGCGATATAGCCCAGCATGGTGGCCATGTTTGGACGAATCATGCCTGCACCCTTGCTGATGCCAGTCACGGTGATGGTCACGCCTTCGTGCTCGAACTGACGACTGGCACCTTTGGGCAAGGTGTCGGTGGTCATGATACCGATGGCGGCCTCTGCCCAGTTGCTCTCGGACAAGTCATCCAGCGCGGCTTGCAGTGCGCCTTCGATTTTCTCGACCGGCAGCGGCTCGCCAATCACACCGGTGGAGTACGGCAGTACGGCACTGGCATCAACACCGACCAGCTTGGCCAGCGCACCACACGTGCGTGTAGCCGCTGCCAGGCCAGGCTCACCGGTGCCCGCGTTGGCATTGCCGGTGTTGGTCAGCAGGTAGCGGACAGGGCCTTTCACACGCTGCTTGGCCAAAATGACCGGTGCTGCGCAAAACGCATTCAGGGTGAATACGCCCGCCACGCTGGAACCTTCGGCGCAGCGCATCACAACCACATCCTTGCGCCCTGGACGCTTGATACCGGCTGAAGCAATACCCAGCTCAAAACCGGCAACCGGGTGCAAAACAGGCAAAGGACCAAGACCAACAGCCATGACGCGCTCCTAAAAATAAGTTCTGTGCGCCGCCGCAAAGGGACGGGAATTCAATGGTAAAACGCCGCGACGGCTAATGCCGGTCGCGGCGCAGGTGTTTCAGCAATTGAAGCGGGCTTTAGTTGATTTGCCCGTGACAATGCTTGAATTTTTTACCCGAGCCGCAGTAGCACAGCTCGTTGCGGCCCAGCTTCGGCTCGCTGCGAACAGGTTCGGTCACGACGTCAGCCACATCGGCGCCTTCCAGCACCTTGGCCAGCGCGTCCGGCTGGTCGAGGCCCGGCGCTTCGGCATGCTGGAACTGCATGCGTGAAGCCAGGTCTTCAGCTTCCTGACGCAGACGGGATTCCTCTTCGACAGGATCTTCACGGCGAACCTGTACATGGGACAGTACACGGATCGAATCACGCTTGATCGAATCAAGCAGCTCGGAGAACAGGTTGAACGACTCGCGCTTGTACTCCTGCTTCGGATTCTTCTGCGCATAGCCGCGCAAGTGGATACCGTGGCGCAGGTGGTCCATGGTCGACAGGTGGTCTTTCCACAAGTCATCCAGTACACGAAGAACAATCTGCTTCTCGAACGTGCGCAACGCGTCAGCGCCGGCCTGCTCTTCTTTCTCGTTGTAAGCCGCAATCAGTTCGTTCAGCAGCTTCTCACGCAGGGTTTCTTCGTACAGGTGGTCATCTTCGTCGAGCCATTGCTGGATCGGCAGTTTCACACCAAAGCCGCTTTCGATTGCAGATTCCAGACCTTTGACGTCCCACTGTTCCGGCAACGATTGAGGCGGGATATGCGCGCTGATGGTGCTGTCGAGAACGTCCTTGCGGAAGTCGGCGATGGTTTCGCCAATATTGTCAGCGGCCAGCAACGTGTTACGCATGTGATAAATCACTTTACGCTGTTCGTTGTTGACGTCATCGAACTCCAGCAATTGCTTGCGGATGTCGAAGTTGCGACCTTCAACCTTGCGCTGCGCCTTTTCGATAGCGTTGGTCACCATACGGTGCTCGATCGCTTCGCCAGACTGCATGCCCAGGGCCTTCATGAAGTTCTTCACCCGGTCAGAGGCGAAGATGCGCATCAGGCTGTCTTCAAGCGACAGGTAGAAACGGCTGGAACCGGCATCACCCTGACGACCGGCACGACCACGCAGCTGGTTGTCGATACGGCGCGATTCATGACGCTCGGAAGCGATCACGTGCAGGCCACCCGACTCCAGTACTTGCTGGTGACGTTTTTGCCAGTCGGCCTTGATCTGTGCGATCTGCTCAGGAGTCGGGTTTTCAAGGGAAGCCACTTCCACTTCCCAGTTACCGCCCAACAGGATGTCAGTACCACGACCCGCCATGTTGGTAGCAATGGTCAGTGCGCCCGGACGACCGGCCTGTGCAATGATTTCAGCTTCTTTTTCGTGAAACTTGGCGTTCAGAACCTTGTGCTCAATACCTTCCTTGTTCAGAAGGCTGGACATGTGTTCCGAGGTTTCGATGGTTGCCGTACCCACCAGTACCGGACGACCCTTGGTCATGCAGTCCTTGATGTCAGCAACGATTGCCGCGTACTTCTCGTCCGCAGTGAGGAACACCAGGTCGTTATAGTCTTTACGGGCCAGCGGCTTGTTCGGCGGGATAACCATCACCGACAGGCCGTAGATCTGGTGGAATTCAAATGCTTCGGTGTCGGCAGTACCGGTCATGCCCGACAGCTTGTTGTACAGACGGAAGTAGTTCTGGAAGGTGGTCGAAGCCAGGGTCTGGCTCTCTGCCTGAATGTTCAGACCTTCTTTCGCTTCAATCGCCTGGTGCAGGCCTTCGGACAGACGACGGCCCGGCATGGTACGACCGGTGTGTTCGTCGACCAGCAGTACCTGGCCGTCTTCAACGATGTATTCAACGTTGCGATTGAACAGCTTGTGGGCGCGCAGTGCCGCGTACACGTGGGTCAACAGGCCCAGGTTATGCGCGGAGTACAGGCTTTCGCCCTCTGCGAGCAGACCGATCTGGGTCAGCATGTCTTCAACAAACTGGTGACCGGCTTCGTTCAGCTCAACCTGGCGGGTCTTCTCGTCGATCGTGAAGTGGCCAGCCTTGGTGACTTCGCCTTCAACTTCCTCGACGTGCAGCTCAAGGCGCGGGATCAGCTTGTTGATTTCGGTGTACAGCTTGGAACTGTCTTCGGCCTGGCCGGAGATGATCAGCGGGGTACGGGCTTCATCGATCAGGATGGAGTCGACTTCGTCGATCACTGCGAAATTGAGCTCGCGCTGGAATTTTTCTTCCATGCTGAAAGCCATGTTGTCGCGCAGATAGTCAAAGCCGAACTCGTTGTTGGTACCGTATGTGATGTCGGCGGCGTAGGCTTCGCGCTTTTCCTGAGGCGGCTGGAACGGTGTTACAACACCAACCGTCAGACCCAGGAATTCGTAAAGTGGACGCATCCAGTTGGCATCACGTCGCGCCAGGTAGTCGTTCACGGTGATCACGTGTACGCCTTTGCCGGACAGCGCATTGAGGTAAACCCCAAGGGTTGCTACCAAGGTCTTGCCTTCACCCGTACGCATTTCTGCGATCATGCCTTCGTGCAAGGTCATGCCGCCGATCAGCTGTACGTCGAAGTGACGCATGCCCATGACACGCTTACCGGCTTCGCGGCAGACCGCAAAGGCTTCTGGCAACAGTTGGTCGAGGGTCTCACCTTTGGCTATGCGGGCCTTGAACTCTTCGGTCTTGGCGCGCAATTGCTCATCGGTCAGGGCAACCATCTGCTCTTCGAAGGAATTGACGACCTGTACTGTCTTGAGCATGCGTTTAACTTCGCGCTCGTTCTTGCTTCCAAAAAGTTTCTTTAACAAAGGCGCAAACATATCGGCAGGATCTTCCACACATAGGGATGGAGGGCGGCCCCGAGAGTCGCCCGAGCAGCCCTGATGGCCGCATGCGAACGAGCATTCTACCCGGAAACGTCGGTGAGGAAAGTGGCGTTATTCCACGATACTGGTGCAGCGTTGTGACGGGGCCTCACTAAAATAAGGGCTTTTTGCTGAACTTCAACCCATAAGCACCAGAAGTTACTCATTGATTTCATAAATAAATTTTAATGAGTCCGGATCAGGGCGAGTGAAACAGGCGGTATCTGCTAAGATTGGCGCTCTGTTTTCTCAGGTGTTTGAACATGGCATTTCGCCCACACCCAGCACGGGCACCCTCCGTTCTGCTCCGCGAGGCCAAGCCCCTTAAAGCCATTTTTGGCCATGCCAAGCGTCTGGCACACCTGCAACGCCTGCTTGAAAGCCAGCTCCAGCCTGCCGCCCGCGAACATTGCCACGTGGCTTCATGGCGCGAAGGAAGTTTGTTGCTGATCGTGACCGACGGGCACTGGGCCACGCGCTTGCGCTACCAGCAAAAACGCCTGCTGCGCCAATTGCAGGTGTTTGACGAGTTCGCCAGCCTGACCCGAATCCTGTTCAAGGTGCAACCGCCCACGGTGCTGGCCAAGGTCGCCGGGCACACGCTGGACTTGTCCGCTGATGCCGCCCAGACGATCCAGGCCACGGCCGACGGCATTACCGACCCGGCATTGCGCGCCGCCCTCGAGCGCCTGGCCAGTCACGCCAAGCCAAAGCCCCAACAACACTGAAAGCCTGTAGCCGCTGGCTGCGATAAGGGCCGTTGAACCTTTGTTCTTGCCCGTCGCAGCCTGCGGCAGCGGTTAAAGGTTACTCATCTGCCTTACTTGCGCTTGCTGCCACCCAGCAACGAACCCAGCAGCCCTCGAACCAGCTGACGGCCCATCTGGTTCGCGGCCTGGCGCGCCATGGATTGCAACGCCTTGCCGGCGGC
>JBILYW010000190.1:0-6582 GCA_044377555.1 Pseudomonas sp. | reverse complement strand
GAGCCCTGCGCCGTGTGTACCCGCACTTCGGGGCCATAATCTATCCGGGTCACCGCGGAATTTTCGAACAGCCTCACACCCAGTTGCGCAGCTGCCGCCGCTTCGCCCAGGGCAAGGTTGAGCGGGTGCAAATGCCCCGACCCCATGTCGACAAACCCCCCGACATAACGATCAGAGCCCACCACACTGTGGACTTCGTTGGCTTGCAGCAGCCGGGTTTCATGGCGATAGCCCAAACTGCGCAGCTCTTGGGCTTCTTCGGCAAAGCCTTCAAGGTCCCGTGGTTTGTTGGCCAGGTCGCAATAACCCCAGGTCAGGTCGCATGCAATGTTGAACCGCTCGACGCGCTGGCGAACGATCTCCACCGCCTCCAGCCCCATCAGCTTCATTTGCCGGACACCATCCTTGCCGATAATGCCTTCAAATTGCTCAAGGCCATGGCCGACACCGCGAATCAACTGACCGCCATTGCGCCCGCTGGCACCCCAACCGATCTTGCAGGCTTCGAGCAGGATCACGCTCATGCCGCGCTCGGCCAGCTCCAGCGCAGTATTCAGGCCAGAAAAGCCACCGCCTACCACGCACACATCAGCTATCAGTTCGCCTTGCAGCACCGGATGATCGGGCTGCGGCAAGCTGCTGGCGGCGTAATAAGAAGCAGTGTGCTGGCTGCGCTGAACCGGGGCGCTCATGTGCGTAATCCTGATTATTGATGTTTGGAAAATTTGACGGAGCATAAGCCGTGCCATTCCAAAGGGGCAAGAACAGCCGGGCGGCGCTGTCTAGGGTAAGGGTTTTCAGGCAGACTCTACGGCCTTTTCAAAATCGGTAAATCCTGGATGAGCTGCAACAGTCACAAGATCCGCTTTCTTCGGCAGCAAATTCCCTCGTTCGAATGCGTGCCGGGTTGCCATGACTGCTGCGGGCCCGTGACCACCTCATCCGAAGAAATGGCCCGCTTGCCGCGCAAGACAGCCGCCGAGCAGGAAGCTGCGATGGACGAGCTTGACTGTGTGCATCTGGGGCCCAATGGCTGCACGGTGTATGAGGAGCGGCCGCTGATTTGCCGTCTGTTCGGTACCACGCCGACCCTGCCTTGCCCCAACGGCCGACGCCCGGTGGAGATGATTCACCCCAGTGCCGAGAAGCTGGTGCACGAATACATCGCCAGTACGCGGCAGGTGCTGGTTTAAAAAATCCCTCACCGGGCGCTTTTAATCCGCAATCGGCAAACACAAACTCTCTTTCACTTCTTCCATCACGATATAGCTCTTGGACTCCCGCACATGGGGCAACTTGAGCAGGATGTCGCCCAGCAGCTTGCGGTATGAGGCCATCTCGCTGATCCGTGCTTTCACCAGGTAGTCAAAATCCCCTGATACCAGATGGCACTCCAGCACGTGAGGCAACTTCAGCACTGCCCGACGAAACTCGTCGAAGGTATCGCCCGACTTGTAATCAAGGCTGATCTCCACGAACACCAGCAGACTGCCCTGCAGTTGCTGCGGGTTGAGCCTGGCGTTGTAACCCATGATGATCCCTTCGCGCTCCAGGCGGCGCACCCGCTCGGTACAGGGCGTAGTGGACAGCCCGACCTTCTCTCCCAGCTCGGTAAACGAAATGCGGCCATCGACCTGAAGGATGCGCAGAATGTTGCGATCAATCTTGTCCAGTTCACGCTTTGTTTGATGATTTGTACGCATAGGAGAATCTCCTCCGTGAAAAGGGTTTTGGCCGAGAATTGTCGCCAAATATAGCTTCTTATACAGTGAATTCCACTAGCCAATGCTTCATATACTGCGCTCATCTTCGCTTTGAACAATAAACGTCAGCGGCTGGCCGCGATGAGGGATATGAATATGCGAGTTATGGTATTGGGTGGCGGCGTTATTGGTACTGCCAGCGCCTATTATCTGGCCCGAGCCGGTTTCGATGTGGTCGTTGTAGACCGTCAGCCAGCCGTTGCAATGGAAACCAGTTTCGCCAACGCCGGCCAGGTGTCCCCGGGCTATGCTTCGCCATGGGCCGCGCCGGGCGTGCCGCTCAAAGCGATCAAATGGCTGCTGGAGCGCCACGCGCCCCTGGCCATCAAGGCGACTGCCAATATCGACCAGTACCTGTGGATGGCGCAGATGCTGCGCAACTGCACCGCCAGCCGCTATGCCGTGAACAAGGAGCGCATGGTTCGCCTGTCCGAGTACAGCCGTGACTGCCTCGATGAACTGCGCGCCGAAACCGGTATTGCCTACGAGGCCCGCAACCTGGGTACCACTCAACTGTTCCGCACCCAGGCCCAACTGGATGGCGCGGCCAAGGACATCGCCGTACTCAAAGAGTCCGGCGTGCCTTTCGAGCTGCTCGACCGCGCCGGTATTGCCCGGGTTGAGCCGGCACTGGCCAACGTCACCGATATTCTGGCCGGTGCTCTGCGCCTGCCGAATGACCAGACCGGCGACTGCCAGATGTTCACCACCCGCCTGGCTGAAATGGCCAAGAATCTGGGTGTCGAGTTCCGCTTCGGCCAGGACATTCAGCGTCTGGACTACGCGGGCGACCGCATCAATGGCGTGATGATCGACGGCAAACTCGAAACCGCCGATCGCTACGTACTGGCACTGGGCAGCTACTCGCCACAAATGCTCAAGCCATTGGGGATCAAGGCTCCGGTTTACCCGCTCAAGGGTTATTCGTTGACCATTCCGATCACCAACCCGGACATGGCCCCGACCTCGACCATTCTCGACGAAACCTACAAGGTCGCGATCACCCGTTTCGACAACCGCATCCGCGTTGGCGGCATGGCTGAAATCGCCGGTTTTGACCTGTCGCTGAACCCGCGTCGACGCGAAACCCTGGAGATGATCGTCAACGACCTTTATCCTCAGGGCGGTGACCTGAGCCAGGCCAGTTTCTGGACCGGCCTGCGCCCGACCACACCGGACGGTACACCGATCGTGGGCGCAACCCCGTTCAAAAACCTGTTCCTGAACACCGGTCATGGCACACTGGGCTGGACCATGGCCTGCGGTTCCGGTCGTTTCCTTGCGGACGTGATGGCCAGGAAGACCCCGCAAATCAGCGCCGAAGGCCTTGATATTTCCCGCTACGGCAACCACCAGGAGACTGCAAAACATGGCAATCCAGCGCCAGCTCACCAATGACCGCATGAGCCAGATCGTTGCCCATAACGGGACTGTTTACCTGTCCGGGCAAGTCGGCGACGACATGAACGCCGGGGTTGAGCAGCAAACCCGCGAAACACTGGCCAACATCGAACACTTGCTGGACCTGGCGGGCACTGACAAAAGCCGCATTCTGTCGGTGACCATCTACCTCAAAGACATCGATGCCGATTTTGTCGGCATGAACAGCGTGTGGGACCAGTGGCTGCCTAAAGGCGTCGCGCCGGCCCGCGCTACCGTTGAAGCCAAACTGTGCGAACCGGAAATCCTGGTCGAACTGTCTGTCGTCGCGGCACTGCCATAACCTTTTTGCTTCAGTAACATGTCCCTCTTCCGGCGCGGCACGCGGTTAACGCCGCAGGCCAGCGCCGGTTTTTTATTCAGCAGCCGTTAGAAGCCCGCCACCATGCGCCCAGCCCGTGCCCTGATCGACCTCCAAGCCCTGCGTCACAACTACCAACTGGCCCGTGAAGTCACGGGGGCCAAAGCCCTCGCTGTGATCAAGGCCGATGCCTACGGCCACGGTGCCGTGCGCTGCGCCCAGGCCCTTGAGGCTGAAGCCGACGGTTTTGCCGTCGCCTGTATTGAAGAAGCACTGGAACTGCGCGCCGCCGGTATTCGTGCGCCTATCCTGCTGCTAGAAGGTTTTTTTGAAGCGGATGAACTGCCACTGATCGTCGAACACGATTTTTGGTGCGTGGTGCATTCGCTGTGGCAGCTCGATGCAATCGAGCAGGCCAAGCTCGCCAGGCCGATCCACGTATGGTTGAAGCTGGACAGCGGCATGCACCGCGTCGGCCTGCACCCGGGCGACTACAAAGCCGCTTACCAGCGCCTGCAAGCCAGCGCCAACGTGACCAAAATCGTGCTGATGAGCCACTTTGCCCGCGCCGATGAGCTGGATTGCACCCGCAGCGTAGAGCAAGTCGCTGTGTTCCTGGGAGCCCGCGCCGACTTGACGGCTGAAATCAGCTTGCGCAACTCGCCGGCGGTACTCGGCTGGCCACGTGTGCCAAGTGACTGGGTACGGCCGGGCCTGATGCTGTACGGCGCCTCGCCATTTGAAGAGCCCCAGGCCACTGCATCACGCCTGCAGCCGGTGATGACCCTGGAGTCAAAAGTGATCTGCGTGCGTGAATTGCCTGCCGGCGAGCCAGTGGGCTATGGCGCGAAATTCATCACCCCCAAACCCATGCGTATTGGCGTGGTGGCCATGGGTTATGCCGACGGCTACCCGCGTCAGGCACCGACCGGCACTCCGGTACTCGTGGCCGGCGTGCGTAGCCAATTGCTGGGCCGGGTATCGATGGACATGCTGTGCATCGACCTCACCGATGTACCCCAGGCAGGGCTTGGCTCAACGGTTGAACTGTGGGGCAAAAACATCCTCGCCAGTGAAGTGGCCGCCAAGGCAGACACCATTCCTTACCAGATTTTCTGCAACCTGAAACGAGCGCCACGCCTCTATTCCGGGAGCTGATGGGTTGTATCCAATAGGCGGGGCCAAATGGGCACCCAGGTTTGAAGTCGAAGTGTTGTAAATACTGAACGCTATCGCCATGATGGCGACTTCTCGACCTGAATCTGACCCCAGGAGGCTCCCGCATTGGACGTCGGTGAACGACTGCAATCCATCCGCAAACTCAAAGGCCTGTCACAGCGTGAACTCGCCAAGCGCGCGGGCGTCACCAACAGCACAATTTCGATGATCGAAAAGAACAGCGTGAGCCCTTCAATAAGCTCCCTGAGAAAAGTGCTGAGTGGCATCCCCATATCTATGGTCGAATTTTTTTCCGAAGAGATCCTTCAAGAAAACCCGACACAGATTGTCTACAAAGCCAATGAACTGATCGACATTTCCGATGGTGCCGTGACCATGAAACTGGTCGGCAAGGCACATCCGAGCCGGGCCATTGCGTTTCTCAACGAGATCTACCCACCGGGTGCCGATACCGGGGACGAAATGTTGACCCATGAAGGCGAAGAAACCGGGATTTTGCTCGAAGGTCGCCTAGAGTTGACCGTAGGTCTTGAGACTTTCCTGCTTGAGGCCGGTGACAGCTACTATTTTGAAAGCTCAAAGCCACACCGTTTCCGTAATCCGTTCGACGTTGCGGCGCGACTAATCAGCGCAGCTACCCCGGCGAACTTCTAAAAACAGAGGCGCCCTGCCTGCATGCAGAGGCACCCGATGCTGCATTTCGCCACCTCTATTCCCCCTTTGTCTTTAGGGTTGTTTCAGAGTGGCGGGCTAACCGTTATACTTTCGCCCGCCCGCGAAACCGTGGTTGTGGGCGTGACTAGCCACCATTGAGGGTGTACGCGTGAACCTAATTATGAAAATGCTGGCCGTACCAGCAGCAGTAGTGGCCCTATGGGCAGTCAACGCTCAGGCAGCAACGAACGATGACATCGCAAAACGTCTTGAGCCAGTCGGCAAAGTCTGTGTTCAAGGCCAGGAATGCAAAGGGATGGAAGTAACAGCCTCTGTAGGCGGCGGCGGTGGTATGTCGGCAGATGACATCATTGCCAAGCACTGCAGCGCCTGCCACGGCACCGGCCTGTTGGGCGCACCGAAAATCGGTGACACCGCAGCCTGGAAAGAACGCGCCGATCACCAGGGCGGCCTTGATGGCATCCTGGCCAAGGCCATCACCGGTATCAACGCCATGCCGCCTAAAGGCACCTGCATGACGTGCTCCGATGAAGACCTCAAAGGTGCCATCGAGAAGATGTCCGGTTTGAAATAAGCCGACACTCTCTAAAAAAGCCGCTGATGGGCGGCTTTTTTGTGCCCGGGATTTGAGCAGGCACACACCCGAAGCCCCTTGCTCTTTGCAACCAAGACCGGTCAGTCTCTGTCACATCTCTATACACGGATGGTTTTGGAGGGTCAGATGGTGCAGTCCTGTTCGATCGAGCGCGCAGTCGATGATGTGCTGGCGCGCCTGCCGATGCATATTCACCTTGGCCTGCCTCTGGGCCTGGGCAAGGCCAACCGGTTCGTCAACGCCTTGTATCAGCGGATCAAGCAGCTGCCCGAGCGGCAACTGACGATCTACACCGCCCTGAGTCTGGGCCGCCCGCCACTGGGGGACGGTTTGCAACGACTGTTTCTGGAGCCTTTTGTCGAGCGGGTATTTGGCGACTACATCGAACTGGACTATCTCGCCGACCTGCATCGCAACCACATGCCCGAGAACATCCACGTCGAGCAGTTCTTCATGCAGCCGGGTAGCCTGCTCAACAGCCCTGCGGCCCAGCAGGATTACGTCAGCAGCAATTACAGCCACGCGGCCCGCGATATCAATGCCAGCGGCCTCAATCTGGTAGCGCAACTGATTGCCCGCGACCCGCAAGATGCACGGCGCGTGAGCCTGAGCTGCAACCCCGACATCAC
>JBILYW010000189.1:0-6591 GCA_044377555.1 Pseudomonas sp. | reverse complement strand
GATGCTCTTTCGGCTAGCACTTTGTCTGTAGAAAAAACCACCGGTGAAATTCACCTGCGTCACCACGTATCGCCAGAAGGCGTATACCGTGGTCGTAAAGTGATCGACAAGGGCGCTGACGAGTAATCACTTGTCCGCTCAGGTCATCGCGATCGACGCAATGGGCGGGGACTTCGGTCCCCGCAGCATTGTTCAGGCCTCTATTGCTTGCCTGTCTGCTACCCCCTCGCTGTATCTGACCCTCGTCGGTCAACCCTCCATACTTGAAGAACTGATCGCTGGCCATTCGGCTGTGGATCGCGCGCGCCTGACCATTACTCCCGCATCAGAAGTCATCGCCATGCACGAGCGGCCTTCGCACGCCTTGCGCGGCAAGCCTGACTCGTCCATGCGTGTTGCGCTGGAGTTGTTGCGTGATGGCAAGGTGCAGGCGTGTGTGAGTTCTGGCAATACCGGTGCGCTGATGGCGCTGTCGCGGCATGTGCTCAAGACCTTGCCGGGGATTGACCGCCCGGCGATGGTGGCGGCGGTTCCGACCCAGACCGGCTACTGTCAGTTGCTGGATCTGGGGGCCAATGTCGATTGCACTGCTCAGCAGTTGTTCCAGTTTGCGGTGATGGGGTCTGTGGCGGCGCAGGCGCTGGGTGTGTCTCGTCCGCGGGTTGCCTTGCTCAATATCGGCACCGAGGACGTCAAGGGCAACCAGCAGGTCAAGGAAGCTGCTGCCTTGTTGCAGGCAGCGACGGGGTTGAATTACATCGGATTTGTCGAAGGCGATGGTGTGTACCGTGGCGAAGCTGATGTGGTGGTGTGCGACGGGTTTGTAGGCAATATCATGCTCAAATCCAGCGAAGGCCTGGCGACGATGATTTCGAGCCGGCTTGAGGCGGTCTTCCGGCGCACGCTGTTCAGTCGGTGCGTGGGCGTGCTGGCGTTGCCGTTGATGCGGCGTTTGCAGTCCGATCTGGCGCCTGCGCGGCATAATGGCGCGAGTTTTCTCGGGTTGCAGGGCATTGTTGTGAAAAGTCACGGTTCGGCAGGTGCTCAGGGCTTTCAGAGTGCGATAGAGCGCGCATTGATTGAAATCCATGAAGACCTGCCAAAGCGTTTGTATGGACGCCTTGAAGGGTTGTTGCCGTAGGCGTTTTGCCGCGCGAGTGCTTAAATGTGACCGCTCGGTCCAATCAGCCATCCAACTGTCAGTTTCTTGCGCCCGCTACGGCAGGGCGTCAATTCTCCGACGACAAGATCATTAGGGGCTTGTTATATGTCTACATCCCTCGCATTCGTCTTTCCAGGGCAGGGTTCGCAGTCCCTCGGCATGTTGGCCGAGCTGGGCGCGGCTCATCCGCTGGTCATTGATACGTTCAAGGAAGCTTCCGATGCCCTGGGTTACGACCTGTGGGCGGTGACCCAAGAGGGTCCGGCAGAAAAACTGAACAGCACAGATATTACCCAGCCTGCCATTCTGACGGCTTCGATCGCCTTGTGGCGTCTGTGGCTGGCCGAAGGCGGCAAGCGCCCGGACTTCGTTGCAGGCCACAGCCTGGGCGAGTACAGCGCGCTGGTGGCTGCCGAGTGCCTGACGCTGGCCGAAGCGGTCAAGCTGGTAGAGCGCCGCGGCCAACTGATGCAAGAAGCAGTGCCGGCAGGGCAGGGCGCCATGGCGGCGATCCTGGGCCTGGACGATGCTGTTGTCCTGCAGGCCTGTGCCGAAGCGGCGCAGGGTGAAGTGGTCAGCGCGGTGAACTTCAACTCGCCAGGCCAGGTCGTGATTGCAGGCGCCAAGGCAGCTGTCGAGCGTGCCATGGAACTGTGCAAGGCAGCAGGTGCCAAGCGTGCCTTGCCGCTGCCGGTCAGCGTGCCGTCGCACTGTGAGCTGATGCGCCCGGCGGCTGAGCGTTTTGCCGAGTCCATCGAGGCTATCGACTGGAAAATGCCATCGATCCCGCTGGTACAAAACGTCAGCGCCGGCGTTGCAGCCGATCTGGACACTCTCAAGCGCGACTTGCTTGAGCAGCTGTACAAGCCTGTGCGCTGGGTTGAGTCGGTTCAATGCCTGGCGGCCAACGGTCCGGTTGAATTGGTTGAGTGCGGTCCGGGCAAGGTCCTGGTCGGCATCAGCAAGCGTTGCGCCGAAGGCGTAACGACCCACAACTTGAATACCCCGGATGCCTTCGCTGCTGCACGCGCGGCACTGGTCTGAATTAGGAGAAGCCTGCATGAGCTTGCAAGGTAAAGTTGCACTGGTAACAGGCGCAAGCCGTGGCATTGGCCAGGCTATCGCGCTGGAATTGGGTCGTCAGGGCGCCGTTGTCATCGGCACTGCGACTTCTGCTTCCGGTGCTGAGCGCATTGCTGCCACGCTGAAGGAAAACGGTATTCAGGGTACCGGCATGGAACTCAATGTCACCAGCGACGAATCAGTCGCGGCGGTGTTGGCCAGCATTCAGGAACAGTTCGGCGCGCCGGCGATCCTGGTCAATAATGCCGGTATCACCCGCGATAACCTGATGATGCGCATGAAAGATGGCGAGTGGCATGACGTTATCGATACCAACCTGAACAGTCTGTTTCGCCTGTCCAAGGGTGTTTTGCGCGGTATGACCAAGGCCCGTTGGGGACGAATTATCAGTATTGGCTCTGTTGTGGGTGCCATGGGCAACGCAGGCCAAGTAAACTATGCCGCTGCCAAGGCCGGCCTCGAAGGTTTCAGCCGTGCGCTGGCGCGTGAAGTGGGCTCGCGCTCGATCACCGTCAACTCGGTAGCACCAGGGTTTATCGATACTGATATGACCCGCGAGCTACCGGAAGCACAGCGTGAAGCTTTGCAGGCACAGATTCCGCTGGGCCGCCTGGGCCAGGCACAAGAGATCGCCAGTGTGGTCTCTTTCCTGGCTTCGGACGGTGCAGCTTACGTGACTGGAGCTACAATTCCGGTCAACGGCGGGATGTACATGAGTTAAATGTGACGGATTGCTTCAAAAAAATGTCATACGAGCTGTCTAAAATCCGTTATAAAGCTGCAATCTTTTTATAGGCAGCTGGTTGTTGTGAGGTGAGTGCAAAGCTTTCAGTTGAAAAACCGAAAAGCCTTTCGATACACTTGCCCACTGGCCAGCTGCCTGAATTTGTCCATTAGGAGTGAAAACAAGGTATGAGCACCATCGAAGAACGCGTCAAGAAAATCGTAGCCGAGCAACTGGGCGTTAAAGAAGAAGAAGTGACCAATGCCGCTTCCTTCGTTGAAGACCTGGGTGCCGACTCCCTTGACACCGTTGAGCTTGTGATGGCTCTGGAAGAGGAATTCGAGACTGAAATTCCTGACGAAGAAGCTGAAAAGATCACTACTGTACAAGCAGCTATCGATTACGTTACTAGCCACCAGGCGTAATAGTTTGTAATCGTTGCTTGCTGTCATGGAAAAACCGCACTGCCGCTCTGGCGTGCGGTTTTTTCTTTAGGTGTGATGCAAAGTGTCGTCAATAGAAAAAGGAGAGTGCTGTGTCGCGTAGACGCGTCGTAGTCACCGGTATGGGGATGTTGTCGCCACTGGGTGCGGATGTACCTAGCACCTGGCAAGGCATTCTGGCAGGCCGAAGTGGCATTGGTCTGATCGAACACACGGATCTTTCTGCCTATTCCACCCGTTTTGGCGGCTCGGTACAGGGCTTTAATGTTGAGGATTACCTCTCCATCAAAGAATCCCGAAAACTTGACCTGTTTATTCAATACGGTCTGGCAGCCGGGTTTCAGGCTGTGCGCAATTCCGGCCTGGAAGTCACGGACGCCAATCGTGAGCGCATCGGTGTGGCAATGGGGTCGGGTATTGGCGGTTTGACCAATATCGAAGAAACCAGCCGTACCCTGCATGAGCAAGGCCCGCGACGGATTTCCCCGTTCTTCGTGCCAGGCTCGATCATCAACATGATTTCCGGTTTTCTGTCTATCCATTTGGGTACACAGGGGCCTAACTACGCCATTGCGACAGCCTGTACCACCGGTACGCACTGCATCGGCATGGCGGCACGCAACATTGCCTACGGCGAAGCCGATGTAATGATTGCCGGCGGTGCCGAAATGGCTGCCTGCGGTCTGGGCATGGGCGGCTTTGGTGCCTCGCGTGCATTGTCGACCCGTAACGACGACCCGACCCGTGCCAGCCGTCCGTGGGACAAAGGCCGTGATGGCTTCGTTCTGTCTGACGGTGCCGGTGCGCTGGTGCTCGAAGAGCTTGAGCATGCCAAGGCGCGTGGCGCGACCATCTACGCCGAGCTGATCGGCTTCGGGATGAGCGGTGACGCGTACCACATGACCTCGCCTCCGGCTGACGGGGCGGGTGCTGCACGCTGCATCACCAATGCCTTGCGTGATGCGCAGATCAGCCCTGATCAAGTGCAGTACATCAATGCCCACGGTACCTCGACACCTGCCGGTGACCTGGCAGAAGTCTCGGCGATCAAGTCGGTGTTTGGCGACCACGCCTACAACCTGGCCGTGAGCTCGACCAAGTCCATGACCGGTCACCTGTTGGGCGCGGCGGGCGCAGTTGAGGCGATCTTCAGCGTGCTGGCGATCAACAGCCAGATTGCGCCGCCGACCATCAACCTCGATGAGCCCGATGAGGGCTGCGACCTGGACTTCGTGCCGCACACCGCGCGGGAGATGCCGATCGATGTAGTGTTGTCCAACTCCTTCGGGTTTGGCGGTACCAACGGCTCGCTGGTTTTCCGCCGGTACGCCGAGTGATGCAAAGCTGGGTCGACGGTCAACCGGCGAACGCTCTGGCGTCGCTTAAAGACCGTGGGCTGGCCTATGGCGATGGTCTGTTTGAGACCATCGCTGTCAAGGCCGGGCAACCCTTGCTGCTGGAGCTGCATCTGCAGCGTCTGGCGCAGGGGTGTTCCAGGCTGGTGATTGCTGCGGATCAGTCCTTGATTCGCAGCGAGTTGCTGGCTTATGCGCAAGCGATGGGCGAGGGCGTGCTCAAGCTCATCCTGACCCGTGGCGATAGCCTGCGTGGTTATGGCGCGTCCCCCGAGGCCAAGCCTCGAAGAATCCTGCAAGCCAGTCCGGCGGCGGCTTACCCTGATGCCTACGCGCAGCAAGGTATTGCACTGTTTGACTGTGCCACCCGTTTAGCCGAGCAACCGCTGTTGGCGGGGCTCAAACACCTCAATCGACTCGAACAGGTGATTGCGCGCTCCGAATGGCAAGACCCGGCCTACGCCGAGGGCTTGATGCGCGACACCTCGGGCCGTGTGATTGAAGGGGTGTTCAGCAATCTGTTTATGGTGCGAGACGGCGTCTTGATGACTGCCGACCTGCACCGTTGCGGCGTGGCCGGCGTGATGCGGGCTGCACTGCTGGCTGAGGCCGTGCGCCTGGCCATCCCTTGTCAAGTCACAGACATCAGCCTTGCGCAGCTGCTGCAGGCCGATGAACTCTTCCTCTGCAACAGCGTGTATGGCGTTTGGCCCGTACGCGCATTTGCAGACCTGAGCTGGCCGGTGGGGCCACTCACCCGTAAACTGCAAGGCATTGCTCGCACCCTATTGGATGTTTGATTCGTGAAACGTAAATTCTTGGTGCTGCTGGAGACAGGTCTGGTGCTGGCGGGCTTGCTGCTGGGCGCCAGTGCCTGGAAGCTCAACTCCGCGCTGGAACAACCCCTCAACCTGACGCAAGAGCAATTGCTCGACGTACCGGCTGGCGCCACGCCGACCGGCACGTTCAACCGTCTCGAAGCCGACGACATCCTGAACGATGCGTTCTGGTTGCGTTTGTACTGGCGCTTCAATCTTGAGGGCCAGCCCCTGCACAGCGGTGAATACCGCATGACCCCAGGCATGACCGCCCAGGACCTGATTGGCCTGTGGCAACGTGGCGAAGTGGTGCAATACAGCCTGACCCTGGTCGAAGGCTGGAACTTTCGCCAGGTACGCAGTGCCCTGGCCAAACATGAAAAAATCGAACAGACCCTCGACGGCCTGAGCGACAGCGAGGTCATGGAAAAACTCGGTCATCCGGGTGTATTCCCCGAAGGCCGATTCTTTCCTGACACCTATCGCTTTGTGCGGGGCATGACAGATGCCCAACTGCTCGAAAAAGCCTACAACCGGCTGGAGAAGGTTCTGGC
The DNA here is from genome assembly GCA_044377555.1 of Pseudomonas sp. Taxonomy (GTDB): domain Bacteria; phylum Pseudomonadota; class Gammaproteobacteria; order Pseudomonadales; family Pseudomonadaceae; genus Aquipseudomonas. The sequence continues at coordinate 452 of JBILYW010000189.1, read as the reverse complement.
CCAAGAGTGGGAGCAGCGTGCGCCTGATTTGCCGTACACCGGGCCATATCAGGCTCTGATCATGGCCTCGCTGGTCGAAAAAGAAACCGGTGTGCCCCAGGAACGTGGGCAGATTGCCGGGGTTTTTGTGCGTCGCATGAATATCGGCATGCCGCTGCAAACTGATCCTACGGTGATCTATGGTCTGGGCGAACGTTACAACGGCAAGCTGACCCGGGCCCATTTGCGTGAGCCTACGCCGTACAACACCTACACCATCCCCGGCTTGCCGCCGACGCCGATTGCCATGGTCGGGCGTGAAGCGATTCACGCTGCCTTGCACCCGGTCAGCGGCTCCAGCCTGTATTTTGTGGCCAAGGGCGATGGCAGCCACACGTTTTCCGATGACCTGGATGCTCACAACAGCGCCGTGCGCGAGTTCCAGATCAAGCGCCGGGCAGATTACCGCTCGA
>JBILYW010000188.1:0-6596 GCA_044377555.1 Pseudomonas sp. | reverse complement strand
ATATCGAGTACGACGTCGGCTTCGATGCCAATGGCCAGTTGCACGGCATCCAGCTGGATCTGGCGGGCAACTGCGGCTGCTCGCCGGACTTGTCCAACTCCATCGTCGACCGCGCCATGTTCCATGCCGACAACGCGTACTACCTGGGCGACGCGACGATCAATGGCTACCGTTGCAAGACCAATACCGCGTCAAACACGGCCTACCGGGGGTTCGGCGGCCCGCAAGGCATGGTCGCCATCGAAGAGGTCATGGACCGCATCGCCCGCCATCTGGGCCTGGACCCGCTGGCGGTGCGCAAGGCCAACTACTACGGCAAGACCGAGCGCAACGTGACCCACTACTACCAGACGGTGGAGCACAACCTGCTGCAGGAAATGACCGCCGACCTGGAGGCCAGCAGCCAATACGCCGAGCGCCGGGAAGCGATCAAGGCCTTCAACGCCGCCAGCCCGATCCTGAAAAAAGGCCTGGCGCTGACCCCGGTCAAATTCGGTATTTCCTTTACCGCCAGTTTCCTCAACCAGGCCGGCGCGCTGATCCACATCTACACCGATGGCAGCATCCATCTCAACCACGGCGGCACCGAAATGGGCCAGGGCTTGAACATCAAGGTCGCGCAAGTGGTGGCCGAGGTTTTCCAGGTGGAAATCGGTCGTGTGCAGATCACCGCCACCAACACCGACAAAGTGCCAAATACCTCGCCCACCGCCGCCTCCAGCGGTGCCGATCTCAATGGCAAGGCCGCGCAGAACGCCGCCGAAACCATCAAGCAGCGGCTGATCGAATTCGCCGCCGGCAAGTATCAGGTCAAGCCGCAGGCGGTGATATTCCACAATGGCCAGGTGCGCGTGGGCGAACAGATCATCAGTTTTGAAAGCCTGATCCAGCAGGCGTACTTCGGCCAGGTTTCGCTGTCGAGCACCGGTTACTACAAGACCCCGAAAATCTTCTATGACCGCACCCGGTCCCGTGGTCGGCCGTTTTACTACTTTGCCTTTGGGGCCGCCTGCGCTGAAGTCATCGTTGACACCCTGACCGGCGAATACAAAATGTTGCGCACCGACATCCTCCACGACGTCGGTGCCTCGCTGAACCCGGCCATCGATATCGGTCAGGTCGAAGGCGGCTATATTCAGGGCGCCGGGTGGCTGACCATGGAAGAGCTGGTGTGGAATGCCAAAGGCAAGCTGATGACCAGCGGCCCCGCCAGCTACAAGATCCCGGCCGTGGCGGACATGCCACTGGACCTGCGCGTCACGCTGGTGGAAAACCGTAAAAACCCGGAAGACACGGTGTTCCATTCCAAAGCGGTCGGCGAGCCGCCGTTCATGCTCGGTATCGCCGCCTGGTGCGCGATCAAGGACGCCGTGGCAAGTCTGGCCGACTATCGCGTGCAACCCGGCATCGACGCACCAGCCACCCCGGAGCGGGTGCTCTGGGGCTGTGAACAGATGCGTAAAAGCCTGGTGGAGGATCAGCATGAATAACTGGATCAGCGCTCTGGCCGAGTTGCAGCAGCAGGGTGAACCCTGCGTGCTGGTCACCATCATCGAAGAGCAAGGCTCAACCCCGCGCAATTCGGGTTCAAAGATGGTCATCAGCGCCGCGCATGCCTTCGACACCATCGGCGGCGGCCATCTGGAATACAAGGCGATGCAGATTGCCCGGGAGATGCTCGGTAGCGGCAAGCAAGACACTCACCTGCAGCGCTTCAGTCTCGGCGCCAGCCTGGGCCAATGTTGCGGCGGTGTGACCGTGTTGCTGTTCGAACCCATGGGCCAGGTGCAGGCGCATATAGCCGTTTTTGGTGCAGGCCATGTGGCACGGGCACTGGTACCCTTGCTGGCCAGCCTGCCGTGCCGCGTGCGCTGGATCGACTCGCGGGCACAGGAGTTCCCGGCACTCATACCCCCGGGGGTGCAGAAGATCATCACCGAAGAGCCCGTCGACGAGGTAGAAACACTGCCCGCAGGTTGCTACTGCATCGTCATGACGCATAATCACGCCCTGGATCTGGAACTTAGCGCGGCCCTGCTCAAACGCAACGACTTCACATACTTCGGCTTGATTGGTTCCAAAACCAAACGCGTGAAGTTTGAACATCGCCTGCGTGAGCGGGGTATCAGTGCGTCACATTTGCAGCGCATGCGCTGCCCGATGGGCTTGAGCGAAGTCAAAGGCAAGCTGCCTGTCGAAATCGCGATTTCCATCGCCGGCGAAATTATCGCCACCTACAACACACACTTCGGTAAGCACACATCCTGTGCCGACCCTGCGTCATCTGAATCCATTAAACAATTGCTGCCGTCTTCACGACGCAGCCATGCCACACACTGAGAATTTTCATGACATCCAAAGCCTATCGCGCCGCCATTTTGCACAGCATCGCCGACCCTGCCGAAGTCGGGATCGAGGCCTCCTATGAGTATTTCGAAGACGGCTTGCTGGTGGTCGACAACGGCCAGATCAAAGCGGTTGGCCCGGCCACGCAATTGCTCGCAACACTGGCCGCCGACATTGAAGTCACCGAGTACAAGGACGCGCTGATCACCCCCGGTTTCATCGACACGCACATCCACTTTCCGCAGACCGGAATGATTGGTGCCTACGGCGAACAACTACTCGACTGGCTCAACACTTACACGTTCCCGTGCGAAAACCAGTTCGCCGACAAGGCCCACGCCGATGAAGTCGCCGATATTTTCCTCAAGGAACTGCTGCGCAACGGCACCACCACCGCACTGGTGTTTGGCAGCGTGCACCCGCAGTCGGTCGATGCCCTGTTTGAAGCCGCACAACGGCTGGACCTGCGCCTGATTGCCGGCAAAGTGATGATGGACCGCAACGCGCCCGACTACCTGACCGACACGGCCGAAACCGGCTACAGCGAGAGCAAGGCGCTGATCGAGCGCTGGCACGGTAAAGGCCGCCTGCATTACGCCGTCACCCCACGGTTCGCCCCCACCAGCACTCCGGAGCAATTGACCCTGGCCGGCAAGTTGCTGGGCGAATACCCGGATGTGTATCTGCACACCCACATCAGCGAGAACCTTCAGGAGATCGAGTGGGTTAAGTCACTGTTCCCTGAGCGCAAAGGCTATCTGGATGTGTACGACCACTACCAGTTGCTGGGCGAGCGTTCAGTATTTGCCCACGGTGTGCATCTGTGTGATGAGGAATGTGCGCGATTGGCGGAAACGGGCTCGGCAGTTGCTTTCTGCCCGACGTCAAACCTGTTCCTGGGCAGCGGCCTGTTCAACTTGCCGATGGCCGAGAAGCACAAACTCAATGTCGGGCTGGGCACAGACGTCGGTGCGGGCACCAGTTTCTCGCTGCTCAACACCCTGAACGAAGCGTACAAGGTCATGCAGCTGCAAGGCGCACGCCTCGATCCGTTCAAGTCGCTGTATCTGGCAACGCTGGGCGGCGCACGGGCACTGCGCCTGGAAGACAGGATCGGTAACTTGCAGCCGGGTAGCGATGCGGACTTCCTGGTGCTCGATTACAACGCCACACCGCTGATGAGCTATCGCCTCAAGCAGTCGAAAAACATCGCCGAAACGCTGTTCGTGCTGATGACCCTGGGCGACGACCGCACCGTTCAACAGACTTACGCGGCAGGCAATCTGGTGCATCAGCGCTAACAGGGATTTTGTAGCCGCTGCCTTCGACAGCGGCTACAGGGTTAGCGAGTGCTTTTGCCCTTGGTTTGCAGCAAATGCGAGAACACGGCGTGCAAGTCATCCGAGGCGCTTTCTTCGTCGAGGTTGAGCTTGCTGTCGATATGATCCATGTGATGCATCATCAAGTGCACGGCCTGGACGGCATCGCGGGCCTCAATGGCATCGATCAGTTGCATATGTTCGTCGTAGGAACAATGCGAGCGGTTACCGCTTTCGTACTGGGCGATAATCAGCGACGTTTGCGACACCAGGCTGCGCTGAAAGCTGATGAGGGGCGCATTCTTTGCTGCCTCGGCCAACTTGAGGTGGAACTCGCCGGACAACCGGATACCCGCACCGCGATCGCCTCGCGAGAAGCTGTCGCGCTCGTCCTGCACCATCTTGCGCAACTGCGCCAAATCTTCGGCCGTGGCATGAACCACCGCCAATTCAGTAATGGCCTTTTCAACCAGACGCCGGGCCAGAAATACCTGGCGGGCTTCTTCTACGCTCGGGCTCGCCACCACCGCGCCACGATTGGGGCGCAACAGCACAACCCCCTCATGGGCCAGGCGTGACAAGGCCCGACGAATAATGGTGCGGCTCACCCCAAAGATTTCGCCCAGAGCCTCTTCACTCAACTTCGTGCCAGGCGCCAGGCGCTGCTCGAGGATCGCCTCAAAAATATGCGCATAGACGATATCGTCCTGGGTTCCACTGCGGCCGGCCTTGCCTGCGCGGGATTGTTTCTTGAGAGGCTGCAACTGTTCGTTCATGGGCACTCGTGTGGGGGAAGCGGCGGCGAATAAGGTTCCGTTAATACGTAAACGGGCGTCGCTGACCGGGAATTAATGCAAAAAACAAGGCGCATTGTACACAAGCCAGAGTGCCAGTACGACTGTACGGTCATTTACGCCCCCGGCTGTATCGCAATGAAATATGACATTTGCGTTTAGGCTTGCACCTTGCTCCACCTCTAATCAAGAACAAGGAATACCGTTCCATGACCGACGCCACGCAGCCGCGCTTGCACCCACTGGCAGACACCTCCCCCTCGGCTGTGGTCGCAGGCTTTATTGCCATGATGACCGGCTACACCAGTTCATTGGTCCTGATGTTTCAGGCCGGTCAGGCAGCAGGGCTCACCAGCGGGCAAATCTCTTCGTGGATCTGGGCATTGTCGATCGGGATGGCCGTTTGCAGCATAGGCTTGTCCTTGCGTTATCGCACACCCATCACCATCGCCTGGTCGACACCGGGGGCCGCCTTGCTGATTACCAGCCTGGGCGGGGTCAGTTACGGCGAGGCCATCGGCGCCTATATCACCTGCGCAGTGCTGGTCATTATCTGCGGCATGACCGGCAGCTTCGAGCGCCTGGTCAAACGTATCCCGTCATCCCTGGCCGCTGCATTGCTGGCAGGTATCCTGTTCAAGATCGGCAGCGAAATATTCGTCGCCGCGCAGCACCGCACCGGCCTGGTCATCGGCATGTTTTTCACCTATCTGATCGTCAAACGCCTGTCGCCCCGCTATGCGGTACTGGCGGCACTGGTGATTGGCACCTTGATCTCGGGGTTGCTCGGGCTACTGGACTTCAGCGGTTTCGCCCTGGAAGTGGCCGTCCCGGTCTGGACCACGCCTTCATTCTCGCTGGCTGCCACCATCAGCATCGGCATTCCACTGTTCGTGGTCGCCATGACCTCGCAAAACATGCCGGGCATTGCCGTGCTGCGGGCTGATGGCTATAACGTCCCGGCTTCGCCGCTGATTACCACCACTGGCGTGGCGTCGTTGCTGCTCGCGCCTTTCGGCTCCCACGGGATTAACCTGGCCGCGATCAGTGCCGCCATTTGCACCGGCCCGCATGCCCACGAAGATCCAAAAAAGCGTTACACAGCGGCCATGTGGTGCGGGATTTTCTATGGTATCGCCGGGGTCTTTGGCGCCACCCTCGCAGCGCTGTTTGCGGCCCTGCCCAAGGAACTGGTGCTGTCGATTGCTGCGCTGGCCCTTTTTGGCTCGATCATCAATGGCCTGAGCATCGCCATGAGTGAAACCAGGGAACGTGAGGCGGCCCTGGTTACCTTTATGGTCACAGCATCAGGCATGACCCTGTTCTCGGTCGGCTCGGCCTTTTGGGGGATTGTGGCCGGCGTTCTGACTTTGATGATCCTGAACTGGAAAACGCGCTAGGAAAATAGTGCACAACTTGCGGGAGCCGGCTTTGCGGCTCCCGCAGATCAGATAGCCATTGCCCCGCCATCTACCGCCAAGGCATGCCCCGTCGTAAAGGCTGCGCCGTCCGAGCACAGAAACAGCACCGCACTGGCCACTTCCTCGACCTTGCCTATGCGACCCACCGGGTGCATTGCCGCGGCGAACCCGGCCTTTTTCGGATCGGCCTCATGGGCCCGGCGAAACATATCGGTATCGATCACACCCGGGCAGACCGCATTCACCCGGATGTGCTTCTTGGCGTACTCAATGGCAGCCGATTTGGTCAAGCCAATCACCGCATGCTTGGACGCCGAGTAAATGCTCATCTTCGGCGCGGCTCCCAGGCCCGCAACCGACGCGGTATTGACGATCACCCCGCCACCCTGAGCCAACATCAGCGGCAACTGATACTTCATGCATAACCAGACGCCCTTGACGTTTACGCCCATGATTGCGTCAAACTCGGACTGTGTGCCGTCGGCCAGGCGACCGTGCTCAATCTCGATTCCGGCATTGTTGAAGGCATAGTCGAGACGGCCATAGGTGCTGATCGTCTGCACCATCAACTGCTCCACATCAGCCTCAAGTGTCACATCACAAGACACGGATATAGCCGTCCCGCCCGCCGCCCTGATCAGCTCAGCCGTTGCCTCACCACTGGCCACATCCAGATCGGCCGCGACCACTTTCAAGCCTTCGGCGGCAAAGGCCAA
>JBILYW010000187.1:0-6605 GCA_044377555.1 Pseudomonas sp. | reverse complement strand
CGTAAAAAGGATTAATAGCCGCAGGGAATTGCGCAGCAGAGAAGTTGACCAGATGCAGAAATGTGCGTTTGCCCAGTCGTCTGTGCGGGTCGGGTGCGTCGGAGCGCATCAGCAGGCCGGGTGTGTTGATACCGCCGCCAGCCAGTACGTAATGTCGGGCCTTGACCGTTATGGTGCGGCCATTGGGTGCCACGCAGCGGTTGTCCATGGCCTGGCATTCCAGGCCGGTGACCTGGTCGCCACTGATCAATAGCCGATGGGCTCGGGCCAGATACAGCAGCTCGCCGCCTTTTTCGAGGGTTGCGGGTATGGTGGTGACGAGCATGGATTGCTTGGCGTTTGTCGGGCAGCCCATGCCGCAATAGCCCAGATTCCAGCAACCGCGCACGTTGCGTGGAATCACGTGCCAGCTGTAGCCGAGCTTTTCGCAGCCATTGCGGATCACTTCGTTGTTGGCGTTGGGCGGGACGAGCCAGGGTGCGACGCCAAGGCGCTGCTCCATCTGCTCGAACCAGGGGGCCATCTGTGCTTCGCTGTGGCCGATGACATCATGCTCGCGTGCCCAGTGCTCCAGGGTGGGCGCCGGGGTGCGAAAACTCGAGGTCCAGTTGACCAGCGTGGTTCCGCCTACAGCGCGGCCTTGCAGAATGCTGATGGCGCCGTCCTTGCTCATGCGCCCGATGCCTTCCTGATACAGGCTGGCGTAAGCCTCATCTTCGAGCAGCTTGAAGTCGCTGCTGGTCTTGAGCGGGCCTTCTTCGATCAGCAGCACCTTGTAGCCGGCAGCGCTGAGGATTTCAGCCGTGGTGCCGCCACCCGCGCCGCTGCCGACGATGGCGACGTCAGCCTCCAGGGTCAAATCGCTGTCGAGTTGCGAGCCATCGTAGACTTTCCAGCCTCGGGCCAGGCCTTCGCGGAACGGATCGGGTACGGGCATGGGCGTTACTCTAAATGAGTGTGGGATCTTGTGTGGGAGCCGGTCAGTCAAACCTTTGGCGGCCCCGGATAGCCGCACGCGGCCCATGCCTCGGGTCGCTCATACCAGCTCATCATCACCAGTTGCAGCAGCGAGCTGTGGCCCATACGCAGCAGGCTCAGGCTGCTGTTCTGCCAGCGCTGCAGAAAATGCCGGATCTGCTCGGGAGTGGCGTTTTCCCAGCGGCCCCAAACCCCGGTCAACGGCCCGCGTGTGACGGGCATGGCCAGCACATCGAACAGTTGCTGAGTGAGCGAGAGCAGCCCGGGTGACAAGTGATTCAGGTTGTCGTCCAGTTTGTGCAACGTGGCGTTTGCCGCGCCGGGCATGGAAGGGGTGGCGACGCTGCCGAGCAGCATGACCGGGATCAGCGCCCGCAAAAAAGCCAGGTCGCTGCTGCGCAGGACGGCAAAGCCGCGGGCGCTGCTGCTGGCCGAGCACCCGCTGAGGCTGGCGCTCAACCCGGCGGTGGCCAGTAATGCACTGGCACAGACGCCAACCTTTAACGCGCCGCGCCGGGAGAGCAGGGCGTTTTCGACATGGATTTCAGTCATGGTCAGGGCTCGGCTAGCGGATAAACAGCTTCTGGATCAGGCGCCCCAGCTGCCGGCCATAAGGCGGGTAGATCATCAGCGAGCTGTTAAGGCGCTGTTTGATCAGCACGCCCTTGGCTTTGCTGAAGGTCAAAAAGCCTTCGTGGCCGTGGTAATGCCCCATGCCCGAGTGGCCAACGCCCCCAAAGGGCAGGTCGTCGATGGCCACGTGCAGCAGCGTTTCGTTGATGCTCACACCGCCTGAGTGGGTGTTATGGACGACGTGCTGCTGTTCGGTCTTGTTGTAGCCGAAGTAATAAAGCGCCAACGGGCGAGGCCTGGCGTTTATGTAGGCCAGCGCCTGTTCCAGGTGGGTGTACGGAACAATGGGCAGCAGCGGGCCGAAGATCTCGTCCTGCATCACCTGCATGTCGTCGTTTACATCCAGGATCAGGGCGTGGGGCATGCGCCGCCCCTGGCCCTGGTCGTACAACGGGATCAGGCGAGCGCCCTTGAGTGTCGCGTCCACTTGTAGCCGTTCAAGTCGCGCCAACTGGCGTTCGTTGATGATTGCGCTGTAGTCCGGGTTGTCGATCAGGGTCGGATAGAAACTGTGGATGGCCTGGCGATACGCTTCAACAAACCCTTCGATCCGGTCCTGTGGCACCAGTACGTAGTCCGGGGCGATACAGGTTTGCCCGGCGTTCAGGCTTTTGCCCCAGGCAATGCGCTGGGCCGCGTCTTTGAGCGGCACATCGGCCGAGACGATGGCCGGCGATTTTCCGCCCAGCTCCAGGGTCACCGGTGTCAGGTTTTCGGCCGCTGCCCGCATCACCAGTTTGCCCACGTGGGTCGAGCCGGTGAACAGCAGGTGATCGAACGCCAGGCCGGAAAACGCCACGCCCACATCGGCTTCGCCCAGCACCACGGCCACCATGTCTTCGGGGAAGATGCGCCCCAGCAGATCCTTGAGCAACAGCCCGGTGGCCGGAGTGAATTCGCTGAGTTTAAGCATGACCCGGTTACCGGCGGCCAATGCCCCGATCAAAGGGCCCATAGCCAGGTACAACGGGTAGTTCCACGGCACGATGATCCCGACCACGCCCAACGGTTGATACACCACCTTGGCGCTGGCGGGCTGGAACGTCATGCCTACGCTGCGTGACGAAGGTCTCATCCAGCGTTTGAGGTGTTTGAGGGTGTAATCAAGGCTGTGCAGGCTTGGCATCAGCTCGGCAAACAAGGTTTCGTCGGGGCTGCGATGGCTGAAATCCTGGCTGATGGCGTCGATCAGCACTTCGCGTTCGCGGCTCAACAACTGGCGCAGGCTTTTCAGCCATTGTTGACGTTGCGCAAGCGGCGGGAACGGATGAGCGGCGTAGGCCTTGCGTTGCATGTCGAGCAGGGAATGAAGATCGCTCTGCAGGGCTGAGGCGTCATGAGGGTGGGCGCTGTCGACAGGCATGGTTGCTCCAGGCTGATTTCTTATGAGTTGTTATTTTGTGAGAGCAGTAAAGCTTCTAGAGCCTATGCTCTAAATTGTCAATCGCAGGGCCTGCCGTCCGTGTTGTTTATCGATATGAGGTTAGGCCGTAAGATGCCTTTCGTTTTTAATTTAAGCCCAAGCCCATGGCCAAACGAATAAAAACCATCCAGCGCATCGCCGCCAACAGCCTGGAGCTGTTCAACCAGCTGGGCGAGCGGAGTGTCAGCACCAACCACATTGCGGCTCACATGGAGATTTCGCCGGGCAATTTGTATTACCACTTCCCGAACAAGCAGGCGATTATCTCTGTCCTGTTCAATGAGTATGAGTCGCTGGTGTTGAGCTTTTTGCACCTGCCAGAAGGCCGTTTGCCGAATGTGGATGACAAGCGTCTTTATTTGCAGCAATTGCTGGATGCCATGTGGCGTTACCGTTTTTTGTACCGCGATATCGAGCATCTGCTGCACAGCGACACGGAACTGGCCACCCGCTACCGACGCTTTTCACAGCGTTGTCTGGCTCAGGCGCAGGCAATTTATGCGGGCTTCGTCGAGGCCGGGATCATGCGCATGACCCCCCGGCAAATCGAATCCCTGAGCCTTAACGCGTGGATCATCCTCACCTCCTGGGTCGGCTTCTTGTGCTCGACCCGTGAAAACAGTGAGCAGCTCAGTGAGGAGGCGATCAAGCGCGGGGGTTATCAACTGCTGGTGCTGGAGTCGGGCTTTGTCACTGACCAGGCCCGTGAAGCGGTCGATGAATTGACCAAGCAATACTATGTCCCTCTGGAAAATGCGCTGTACGCTCAATAACTGCATTTCACCCCCTCACAGGAGTTCACTATGCCCGTTGCGCAATTGATCAGCCCTCAAGCCCTGAATGAACGTCAGGCGCAGCCCGGTCTGATTATTCTGGACTGTCGCTTTGCCCTTGAAGACCCGGACTACGGTCGTTGCAGTTATGCCGAAGGGCATATTGCCGGCGCGCAGTTTGCCGATCTTGAGCGTGACCTGAGCGGGCCTGTGGTCAAGGGCGTGACCGGCCGCCACCCGTTGCCCGACGCGCATACCTTGCTTGAGCGCCTGCGCACCTGGGGCGTGAACGCCGACAGTGATGTGGTGCTGTATGACGATGGCCCGGGCGCCTTTGCCGCCCGGGCGTGGTGGTTGCTGACCTGGCTGGGCAAGCGCGACGGCGTGTTTATTCTCGATGGCGGCCTCAAGGCCTGGCATGCCGCGGGTTTCCCCCTCAGTCTGGATGCCGTTGCCCTGCCGCGCGGTGATTTCGATGGCAAGCCCGACAAACACTTGCTGCTGGATGCAGAGCATCTGCAAAAGCACCTGGGCGACCCGGGCCTGACCTTGATCGATGCGCGCGCGCTGCCACGTTTTCGCGGCGAAGTTGAACCCATCGATCCTGTTGCCGGGCATATCCCGGGCGCGCAATGTGCCGCCTTCAGCGAGAACCTCGACAGCACGGGGCGTTTTTTGCCTGCCGAACAGCTCAAGCAACGCTTTGCCGAGAAACTCGCCGGCCGTTCACCTGAAGAACTGGTGGCTTATTGCGGTTCTGGCGTAACCGCTTGCCACAACCTGTTTGCACTGGCGTTGGCGGGCTATCCGCTGGGCAAGCTGTATGCGGGGTCGTGGAGTGAGTGGATCAATGATCCGGCGCGGGGCATTGCGACCGGCGATTGAACCGGGTACCCCCATGGGAGGCTGGCACTGGCCAGCCGATACACGCCGTGAGTAGTTCGCCGCTGTGACCCGCGTTCCTTACGCAGACTCAAGCCGCAGCGCGGCCAGCCATTGCGGAATGCGCCGCTCAAGGTAGTATCCCGGTTTTGTTGGCGTGCCCTCCAGAAATCCGACATGCCCGCCTTTGGCGTGCAGCTCCAGCTGTGTGCAGGCGGACAGTTCGCTGGCTTCGGGGATGCTGTGCTTGAACACGAAGGGATCGTCTTCGGACTGGATAATCAGCGTCGGAGTGTTGATGGCGCCGAGGAAGTAACGGCTGGAGGCACGGCGGTAATAATCATCGACATTCATATAACCGTTGAGCGGGGCGGTCACGCGGTCGTCGAACTCCCAGAACGTGCGCATTTTAGTCAGCGACTTTAGCGAGCCCAGCTTGTCCAGCGTGGCCAGGTCCTGGTGTTTTTTATCGAGCTGAAACTGACGTTTCTTGTCTTTGACGCAGGCCACCAGTTCACGCATGAAGTGCGCCTGATACACCCTGGAAAACCCGAGGCCGATGCGGTCGGCACACTGGTCCAGGCGAAATGGCACCGACACCGCGACGGCGCCTTGCAGGCCACTGTCGCTGCCGCTCTCGCCCAGGTACTTGAGCAACACATTGCCCCCCAGCGAATAGCCCACGGCGTACAGCGGCGACAGTGGGTGCCTGGCGCGTAAATGAGCAACGGTTTCGGCCAGGTCTTCGCTGGCGCCCGAGTGATAGCTGCGGGTCAGCAAGTTGGGTTCGCCCGAACACCCTCGCCAGTTGAGTGCCGCACTGGTCCAGCTCAGGGCGGCGAGGGCTTTTTGCAGCCCGCGCACATAGTGCGAGCCCGATGATCCCGTCAGGCCGTGCAGTACCAGCACCACCGGCGCATAGGCCGAAGGCGTGCCATGCCAGTCCATGTCCAGGAAATCGCCATCCTTCAGCCAAATGCGCTCACGCCGGTGCTCGATGGCGGGTTTGGTACGCCAGAGCGGCCCCCATAACGTTTGTACGTGGGGGTTACTGAGGCCCAAAGCCGGGCTGAACGGTTCAAGGGGCGATGTATGGTGAGTCGAAAAAGGCACGTGGGTTCTCATCGGGTGACAGGCACGGCGGGGTGTCTGAATTGCCACATAATGACATTGCGTTAGTGAGATAGGGAGAGTTGAAACGGGGGGAGGGGAGCGGGTGAAGTGGGAACTGGCAGGCCAGCTCCCACAGGGAGTTACAGATTACTCGGCGCTGGGTGCCTGAACCGCTTCGCGCTGCCAGAGTGCGTAATTCACGCCCCCGGCTTTTTGCTCGCGGTGCAGGCGCCAGTTGGCGGGCAGGCCGAGTTCCGAAGGGCGGTTTTCGCTTTCGGTGTAGACCCATGCATCGTCCGTCAACCAGCCGCGCTGTTCCAGCAAGTCGCAAGCCGGCTTGAGCAGGTCCTTGTTGAACGGCGGGTCGAGGAAGACGACGTCAAAGGTGTCGCTCGGGGTGCTGTCCAGGTAACGCAGGGCGTCGGTCTGCTGCACTTCGCCAACGGTGCAGCGCAAAATGCCCATGTTTTCGCGAATGTTGGAGATTGCTTCGCGGTTGCTGTCCAGGGCTACGCCCTTGGCTGCGCCGCGGGACAAGGCTTCGAGGAACAGTGCGCCGCTGCCGGCGAACACGTCCAGTACCTTGGCGCCGATGATATCCGGGGCCAGCCAGTTGAACAGGGTTTCACGCACGCGATCGGGCGTCGGGCGCAGGCCCTCTACATGGGGGAAGTCCAGCTTGCGGCTGCGCCATTCCCCGCCAATGATGCGTAACTGACCCGCACCTGAGTGCGATGTGTTTTTTGGCTTTGCCATTAATGCTCCGGAACCCCAAGAGGTTGCTCTGAAGGTTTGTCGGTAGG
>JBILYW010000186.1:0-6611 GCA_044377555.1 Pseudomonas sp. | reverse complement strand
ATCACCTGAAGCGCTCTGGGATCCGCCGGGACTTTGATCATCATGCCATCGCGAATATTGGCATGGTTGGCCAGAATCGGGCGCTGCGATTGCGCCTCGAACCCCAGTCGGATGCTGAACAGCCCCCGTGAGCTGCAAAGTGCGGGGTAGGCGGCGCACATACCAGAATTAGGCGTGGTGTTTGTAAACTGGTTGATATGCGGCTTGGCCGAGTCCGGGGAAAAGGTGGCGCTGATCTCAACCGTGAACGCCTGCGCCCAGGGCGCCATAAGCGCTGCCACAATAGCGCCGAGCAAAGTACCTCTGCGCGCGCCCGCAGCCGGGGGCTTTTTGTTGGATATGTTCATGGCCGGGTGCACACCTTGTTTGGTTTGTTGCCCTCAACCAGTACCCGCTTAAACAGGCGGCTGAGGAAGTCGTCATTGAATTCACTTAACTCGAAAGGCATCTATTGGTAAGCCGCTAAGCATCCGGGATGGGCGAGTCAAACAGGATCAGCACAGCGCCGTAATATTCGCCCGGTTTGAACCCGCCATCCGGTTTTACTGCTTCGATGCGCAGGGGCACCCGCAAACCCGGCAAGGCCTCGCTTTGTGTTGCCACGACGGTATCGCCAAGCACCAGGACATGACCGTTGAATATCACCTTCAGCGCAATGGAATTGTGCAGACTGCCCAATGTCGGGTCGTAACCCAGGCGCGCCCTGACAGGGCCGCTGGAACTGTGCAGATCGAAATCGGCTCGCAAGGGCTCAAGGGTTTCGTTCCCCATGTTCCACTTCATCTGCTGTTCATTTTCAACAAACGCCGGGTTCACCGGCACCACATAAAATTCGTGCGTCGGGATGGTGACGGTGACATCAAACAGCACTTCTTCCCGCGCGCCGAACACCGCTGTAGCCCAGAACCCGAACGCAATCACAGTGACCTGCGCGAGCACCCGTGCGGGTTTTATGCGAGGCAGCAACATCAGCCTTTTATCTCCATGGTTTTTCGCGCGTTGCCTTCGATCAGCACAAAGCGGTACAGACGCCCGGCTTGTTTCCCGAAACGCATTGTGCGCCCCGGCCGCACATGATTTTTGGTTGCGGCCAGGCAGTTCTCCGGATCGTTGGCGGCGCAGTCTTTGAACTCGTCGACTACGAAAACCGTGTTGCCGTTGTTATGCAGTGAGTACTGTTTTGGCGTGTTTTCGATTTGGGTGTCGAATCTGGGGTTTTCAGGCCGCACGAAAAAGAACGTGCCGTAGCCGGCCAATATATTGACGCCCGCCGAAAGGGTTTTCTTATAGCCGTCACTTTGTTCCTGGGAGAGCGTGAACTCATCTTCCTTCTCGGGCACCACCGGTACAAAACGCACGCGGAAGTAACGCTCGGTATCGCGCTGCCCCAGAAATAACAGTCGGGTGGCCTGGGTGCCCTGGGCTGGCACAATCAAGCGCGCAGGGCTGGCCATCAAACCGTCGCGGACCTGGGTGTTGCCCTGGGATTTAACCGGCACTTCCACGTGGGTACCGTCAGCGTTAAATAAAACTTCCATGACCGAGATTCGGACGAATGCGGTATGGGTTCCGCCATTGAACACACGTTTCAAATAGGAACTTTGATCGCCGTCCAAATAGTCATGGACGGTGCCGACGTTGATATTCGGCCCTGCCAGTGCACTGAATGAAAAAAACAAACCGCTTAATGTCAAATATATTGCTTTCATTTCCAACCTCACTAATCAATCAATAACGCTACCTGGCTCGCCGTATCAGTGGGCCGCCCACTGCTCCAGGGTATTGGGATGGCAAAGCAAATCACCGATCTGCAAGACATTGTTTTCGGCCTTGGCCTTGCTCGGATCAATACGGAACTGGCACAACAACGTGTCGTCTTTGCGAACTTGCAAAGTGGGCGCGCTGGCGTTCATTTCCATCGAGAAGAACCCGTCCACTTCACTCACCCCACGGCTCACGTGGTTAATGATGTGATGGCCCTTCAGCGGGTTACCGGCGGGATCAACCAAACGCCCCAGTACCGTTACGGTTTTCACCACGCTAATGGTGCGATGCTCCACTCCCCCGCGGTTAAGGTGATAACGGGTGCGTGCAGGCTGGATCGCGGCCGCCGGTGCGGCGGTACCTTCGAAATCGAAGCTCACGGAGCCGTTTTTATAAGCGCCAAGCGCAATGAAGTTGCGGCCCTTGTGCAGCATCGTGCTACCGCCATTCAAGTCATCGGCGCGCAACAGGATGTCATCGACATCTGACTCGACGTCGACAATCATCCCCGCACCCTGGCCCTGATGCTGGCTGCTCATGACCATTTTGTTGCCACCCACGGCGAAGGTGTTGTCCAGGTTCAGGCCACCGGTGAGTTTGCCGTTATACGAAGAGCGCTGAACAAAACCATCGGCGTTAAGCGCCTCGTTCTGCAATGAGGCCCTGGCGGACAGGCCAAGGCCGTAGGTGTCAGTGGTCGCAGTGGCGGCAATGCTTTGCAGCAGGTGGCCTTTCAAATCCCTGGTGTATGTCAGACCTGTGTTGTTATCGCGCTCCCCGTTATGGCCGGTGCGTGAGCCGATGCTGGCGGACCAGCGTTCGTCGGACCCGCCAAGGGCCAGGCTGAACGTAAAATCGAACCCGCGATTACGTGAGTTTGCAGTGCCGAGGCTGGCGGGTCGGTCAAACAGCGATAAACGCCAGTTGCCATCGTTGCCAAACAGACGGCTCTGTTGGGTCAAACCCAGATCAAGCCCATAGCCCCGGGTGTAACCGTCACTGTGGGTGAGCCGCGCATTCAGGCTGGTTTTGGGGTTCAAGCGGTGGTTGAGCGAAACCGACGAGTTGCTGGTCTGGCCGACAAATACGTTGCGTTTGCGCACGCGTGTGCCGTCGGACAAGGTGTCGTAGGTGTTTCGGGTGTCCAGCCAAGCGCGGGTGTGGTTGAACACCAGGCTGCCTTGCCCATAGCGGTAGAGCCCGTTCAGGTCGATACCTGTGCCGTAGTGCTTGGTTTGGTACAGGTTGGCATACAGGCTGGCGCTATCGGCCAGGGTCCAGTCGATGGAGGTACCGTATTGCATGTTGCCTTTTACCTGGAGCCCGGAGAGGCCCAGCACCACACGCGGGTGCAGCAGGTAATTGAGCGAGGTGCCGGCGGTCATGTTGCCGCTGTCCTCCTCGGCCCAGTTGCTGAGCAGATTGGTTTCACGCCCGGCAAACAGGTTGTAGCGCCAGCGCTCATCGGGGTTGCGCCAGTTGTTTGGTTTGTACACCCGTTCCGGGGTGGTGCTGATGATTTGACCGTCTTCTATCAGTCGCACTTCAATTTCATAGATGCCGCCTGGCAGTGGCCGGGTATTGAGGCTTTGCAGGCCTGCGGCAACCGCTTGCGTATTGATCAACAAACCGTTGCGATAAATCTCCACCGAACCTTCACGGTTGGCGGTGACATAAATGGGGTAAACGCTGGGCGTCGCCAGGTTGATGGCTAAACTGTCCGAGCTGCCGTACATCACACCCAAGGCGGTGTCGGGGCTCGCGCCCAGTGTACGTATTTGACGGGTAAGCCCTTCTGCGGATGGCGTGAAATAGCCCAGGCGCAAAAATTGGCCTTCGAACTCGCGCTGGGAGTAGGCCTCGTAGACGGCGTAATGCAGCTTTTGCTCCGCCCCCCCCATACGTGAGAGCTGCATGTTCAGGTCTTGGGTCCAGTTACCCAGGCTGCTGCTGGCATCAATCCCGAGGCGCCCGCCCAGGCTGCCTTGCTGTCCGCCATTAAGGTTGAGCCGGTTGCGCACGATCAAACCCCGGCTACCGTCTGCCGGAAGATCGTAATAACGGCTTTCCTCGACATCGCGCTCGGCATTGGCGGTGAGCAGCGACACCACCGAGTTTTCCAGGTTGTAGTGCACCGCCAGCAATTGCTCCGGGCATTTTTGCTGGCAGGCGCCCAATTTAACGCCTTGCTTCAGATAATCCGCCCACAGGTCGCGCTCGCTCTCCGGCAGCAGGCTGCCATTCTTGTCGGTAAATTCAAGCAGGGTGAGCAGGTCATCGCGAGATAAAAGGATCATCGCCTCACCCAACAGTTGCTGGTCGACTTCAACTTGAACAGCAAGAGGAACATCAAAAAAGTGTTCCTCAAAGTCTGCCGGCAACCCCTTTGCCTGAGCCAATAAACTTCGCGTCGTGGCGACGCCAGTTACAGTCTCGGCAAAGGCTTGCGCACTCAAGAACATGACGAGCATTACCGCGAGAGAAAATAGCGCAAACATGAACTGGAATACTCTGATAACAGGTAATCGAAGTCGGAGTGCGCTCGGTCTGCCACAAGGCCGACCGAGCGCCTGATATTGCTTGGCCAAGTTAATTGCGCAGGCGAGTTATCAAATGATCGTGGGGACGTTGTCGAAGATCACAGTGAACGACGCAGTGAATGTACCTGTTGCAGCAGCAACAGGTGCGGCCGGGGTAATAACCAGTTCGGCTCGCGTGCCTGAAGCAGCCTGCGCGGTAGTTAAAACCTCCTGTGGGACCGCTGTCAGCGTAACGCCGTTAAAGCTGGTGGCCAGATTAATGTCGTGGGTGCTATTGCCATTGCGCAGCTTGGCTGGACCGCCATCGATATAGGCTTTGATTGAACCCGCTGCGTTTTTGAGTTCGTACATTGCACGCAGGGTGCCCAGCGAGCCGTTGGCAAGGTTGTAGGTCATGGTTTCGTTTTTGCCGAAATCCGAATCTAAAGGAAACGCGTAGAAGTCCTTGGCCGGAATCACAGCGGTAATGTTGATAAGGCTGTTGGCGTCATTAGCGGCCCATGCACTGGACGCACTGATTGCCAGAGAGCAAGCGATGAAGCCGGCTGTTTTTTTAAACATGGTTACGTACCTTTTTCTGATGATGAGTAGCAATAAACTCGAGAGGGCATTGAGGTTCTGGTTGTGCCAGTCGGTCAGCTAGTTGAGTTGCAAGGCTAAAGAGGCATTGCGGTGGAAGCTTATTGGGAACCACTCGCCGAAAGCTGGCTGATATGTAGTTTTTTCCTTACAGATTGCACCTGCAAATGCTTTCGCATGTTTTCAAAACACACACACCAATGAGGTATAAAAATAACGCCTTATTATTTTTTGATTTGCGCTATGGACTTTGTATTGAAACATGCAGTTTATTGTTAGATCCGCGATGGGCATATGTGTAACGGGTATTGCTAGTTGTGTTGAAAGTGCGCAGGCGCACCTCTAAAAACAGCAATAAATGCGTGTGATTTAAATAGGCGCTCAGGCCCCCGGCAGTAGGCTGGCGCATTTGAAAAACAGGCCTTGGGCTCAAACCTGCCCATCGATCAGGAGAGGGGCATGAAGTGCAATTGCGCCAGGCCGTTGTCCACATAGTACTGGGCGAAAACAACGGCAGGCTGGTGCTGAGCAGTTGTTGTTCTGAGGGTGACTGAGGGCGTCGCCATTGAATTCACCAAGCCCGCCAGACGTCTTTCGGCCAGTCACTGCATGCCCCCTTGAATGATCAGCCCGGATAGAGGTGTTACCCGGCCAGTTATGTATGATGGCGCGCTTGAGAAACAGGCCTTGGACTCAAGCCTGCCCATCGTTCAGGAGCTGTGCATGACTATGCTTTACCGGACTTTCAACGAGGCAGAGTCCGCCCCGCGCTTCACGCTCAAACTGCTGAGCCTTGTGTTGCTGACCGCACCAGTGCCTGCGGCCCTTGCCGCCGAAACCGAACTGCCGGCCATCTCCGTGACCGGCGAAGACAACAACGGCTATCAGGCTGACAGTGCATGGGTCGGCGGTTTCGAGGCGGCGCCGCTGCTCGATACCCCGGCGGCGATTTCAGTGTTCACCGACGCGCTGATCAAGGACCAGCAAGCACGCCTGCTCAGCGAGGTGTTACGCAACGACGCCTCGGTAGGTGAAAGCTACGCGCCGGTTGGCTACTACCAGAATTTTGTGGTGCGCGGCTTCTCGTTGAACTCGGCCAGCAGCTACAAGATCAACGGCCGCACCATCACCGGCGAGCAGAACGTCGGCCTGGAAAACAAGCAGCAGGTGGAATTGCTCAAGGGGCTTGCGGGCCTGCAAAGCGGCGTCTCCGAACCCGGCGGCGCGGTCAATTACGTCACCAAGCGCGCTGCCGATGTACGTTCGGTCACCGTCTCGACCGATGATCGTGGCAGCGGGTACCTGGCCACCGACGTGGGCGGCTGGTTCGGCAGCGAACAGCAGTTCGGGCTGCGTGCCAACTTTGCCCATGAAGACATTCACTCCTGGGTCGAACACGCCAATGGCCAGCGCGACTTCGCCTCGGTGGCGTTTGACTGGAACATCAGCCCCGATGCGCTGCTGCAACTGGACGTGGAGTATCAAAACAAGGAGCAGCGTTCGGTGCCGGGCTATCAATTGCTCGGCGGCACCGAACTGCCGCACCACGCCTCGCCGAAAAAGCTGCTGGCGCACCAGAGCGGCTCCAGGCCGGTGACCATTGATTCGCTGAATATCAACGGCAACTTCGAATACCGCTTCACCGACAACTGGAAAGGCAACCTCAGCGCCTCGCGCAGCAAGGTGGTGATCGACGATTACAGCTCGTTTGCCTGGGGTTGCTACGGC
>JBILYW010000184.1:0-6612 GCA_044377555.1 Pseudomonas sp. | reverse complement strand
TACTTGTGGGAGCGGGTTTGCCCGCTCCCACAGGAGCCGATCCCGGGTACTTAGATCGTCAGGATGGCCTGGGCCAGTTGAGCGTCAGTGGCTTGCAACTGGGGCGCGTGCTGGCGGATGGCCTCAAAAGCGCTTTCGAGCTTTACGCCACGGATAGTGCCTTCGCTGGCCACGAAGCTGGCAGCGTCGTCACGTGCCGCGCGTACGATCTTGTTGTCACGGAACGAGCCGGTGGCATCGGATGTCAGGTCGGACGTCGCTTTGAGGGTGCCCACGATGCCATCGGTGGTAACGATGAAGCTTGTGGCGTTGGCGCTGGCAGCAACGGCCAGCAAAGCCGCCGCGCTAAGTAGGCGAAGTGTGGACATGGTAAGACTCCTGAAGATGAACATATAAAATAGACGGTTATGGGCCGAATAGTAGGCTCAGGGTCGCCTCAGGCAAAGGATGTTTTAACCGGTACCGCAGTTAAAGTGCTCTAGACCAGGTATTTGGCAAACTGTACCTGTCTTGTTTTTAATAATTTAAAACTGTACCTGTTGCATGACAAGCACTCAAAACCTTGTCCCATAAACGACAAAACCCGTCAGCGGTGACCCGCGACGGGTTTTGTTTTTTCAATTCTGGGTGCTGGCGTTGGACCGGTGGTCAGGGCCAGCGAGCGCTCATTAGCGCCAGAACGGCTTGCTCAGCTCTTCGTAACGCTGTGCTTCGCTAATCCCGGCATCAGCCAGAAGACGCGAGTCCAGGCGAGCCAGTTGATGGCGGCTGGAGATACGGCGCTGCCACAACATCAGGTTGGCAAGTACGCGCAAAGGCATGGAAGCCTGGCTGTTTACAGTGTTGCTTTCGCTGAACAGTTCGGAACTGAGTGTACGTTCCATGGTGTCATCCTTCCGCTTGTGGCGGCATTGGCTAGTGGTTTAACTGATGCCAATGATCCTCCTCTTTGTCCAGGGTCTCTAGATACAGTTCACCTGTATTGCGATAGGCCAGTTAACTGTTTATAGGGGCTGTACGGCTAGAAATGAGCGTAACTGTACCTGTGCGCACTTAAATGGTGCGTAAGTGACGATATTGGCAGGGCGGGGGAGTGGTTTTAGCGGAATATGACCAGTACAGCAGTACAGTTTTTGAAACTACAGCCCAAAAAAACCGCCAACGAAACAGTGTTTACGTCAGCGGCTGTCTAGTCCGGCTGTTACGGCAGCATCTTCCCGGTTTCTTCCAGGTTGATATGCCAGCTCAGGGCTTCACGCAGGATGTGCGGCGTGTGGCCGCCAATCGCGCAGGCCCTGGCGAAGTAGTCGTTCAGGGCTTCACGGAAGTCCGGGTGAACACAGTTGTCGATAATCACGCGTGCGCGCTCACGTGGGGCCAGGCCGCGCAGGTCCGCAAGGCCTTGTTCGGTGACCAGGATGTCAACGTCGTGCTCGGTGTGGTCGACGTGGCTGACCATTGGCACCACGCTGGAGATCGCCCCGGCCTTGGCAATGGATTTGGTCACGAAGATGGCCAAATGTGCGTTGCGGGCGAAGTCACCCGAGCCGCCGATGCCGTTCATCATCCGCGTGCCGCAGACGTGGGTGGAGTTGACGTTGCCGTAGATGTCGAACTCCAGGGCCGTGTTGATGCCGATGATGCCCAGACGGCGAACCACTTCGGGGTGGTTGGAGATCTCTTGCGGGCGCAGCACCAGTTTGTCCTTGTAGCGCTCGAGGTTGCCGAAGACGTCCGAGTTGCGACGTTCCGACAGGGTGATCGAGCTGCCTGACGCAAAGGTCATCTTGCCCGCGTCGATCAGGTCGAAGGTCGAGTCCTGCAGTACTTCGGAGTACATGGTCAGGTCTTCGAACGGCGAATCGATCAGGCCGCACATCACCGCGTTGGCGATGTTGCCGATCCCGGCTTGCAGCGGGCCGAGCTTGTTGGTCATGCGGCCTGCTTCGACTTCCTGCTTGAGGAAGTTGATCAGGTGAAAGGCGATACCGTCGGTTTCGCTGTCAGGTTCGGACACGGTGGACGGTGAATCCGGTTTGTTGGTGATCACGATGGCGACGATTTTTTCCGCCGGGATCGGGATTGCGGTGCTGCCGATGCGGTCGTCGACTTTCACCAGCGGAATCGGTGTGCGGGTCGGACGGTAGGTCGGTATATAGATGTCGTGCAGACCTTCCAGGTTCGGGTTGTGCGCCATGTTGATCTCGACGATCACCTGTTTGGCGAAAATCGCGAAGCTGGCGGAGTTGCCCACGGAGGTCGTTGGAACGATATGGCCTTGTTCGGTAATGGCAACGGCTTCGATAACCGCGATGTCTGGCAGCTTGAGCTGATTGTTTCGCAACTGCTCAACGGTTTCGGACAAATGCTGGTCGATAAACATCACTTCGCCAGCGTTGATTGCCTTGCGCAGGGTGCTGTCTACCTGGAATGGCATACGGCGCGCCAGTACACCGGCTTCGGTCAATTGCTTATCGAGGTCGTTGCCCAGGCTGGCGCCGGTCATCAGGGTGATTTTCAGTGGCGACTTTTTAGCCCGCTCGGCCAGGGCCTGAGGGACGGCTTTGGCTTCACCGGCACGGGTAAAACCGCTCATGCCGACGGTCATGCCGTCTTGGATAAGGGCGGCGGCTTCTTCGGCGCTCATGACCTTATCGTGCAGGGAATTTAGGCGAATACGTTCACGGTACATGGATTGTTATCTCGGGCAACGGAAGCAAGAGGCGCAGTCTATTCATTTTCAGAGCCTTTCGTCCCGCTACCATGGTCGAATGCCAGCGGCCGATTTAGAGCCTTTGGTCGGGTTCTTCGGAAAAAGAAAAACCCCGGCCAATCCAGCGCCGGGGTTCTCGGTATTGCGGTGATGCAGGATGTTACTCGACCGCTTTAACCATATCTTCAATAACTTTTTTGGCGTCACCGAAGACCATCATGGTTTTATCCAGATAAAACAATTCGTTATCCAGACCGGCATAACCACTGGCCATGGAACGCTTGTTAACGATGACGGTTTTGGCTTTGTAAGCTTCGAGGATCGGCATGCCTGCAATCGGCGATTTAGGATCGTTCTTGGCTGCCGGGTTAACCACGTCGTTGGCGCCCAATACCAGCACCACATCCGCCTGGCCAAACTCGGAGTTGATGTCTTCCATCTCGAACACCTGGTCGTAAGGCACTTCGGCCTCGGCCAGCAATACGTTCATGTGGCCAGGCATACGGCCGGCAACCGGATGGATCGCATACTTCACGGTCACGCCACGGTGGGTCAGCTTTTCGGTCAGCTCTTTGAGCGCGTGTTGCGCCCGCGCTACCGCCAGGCCGTAACCCGGAACGATGATCACGGTGTCGGCGTTCATCAGCAGGAAGGTGGCATCATCGGCAGAACCGGATTTCACCGGGCGTGCTTCCTTGGCGCCTGCCGGACCTGCGGTGTCTACTGCGCCACCAAAGCCGCCGAGGATCACATTGAAGAACGAACGGTTCATCGCCTTGCACATGATGTACGACAGGATCGCACCCGAAGAACCTACCAGCGAGCCGGCAATGATCAGCATCGAGTTGTTCAGCGAGAAGCCGATACCGGCCGCTGCCCAGCCCGAGTAGCTATTAAGCATCGACACCACGACCGGCATGTCGGCGCCGCCAATCGGGATGATGATCAGCACACCCAGTACGAACGCCAGAGCCAGCATCAGCGCGAACGCGTTGAGGTTGCCGGTCAGCATGAAGGTGATGCCCAGGCCCAGCGTGGCCAGGCCAAGCACCAGGTTCAGCTTGTGCTGGCCGCTGAACTGTACCGGTGCACCCTGAAACAGGCGGAACTTGTATTTGCCCGACAGCTTGCCGAAAGCGATCACCGAACCGGAGAAGGTGATTGCGCCAATGGCTGCGCCCAGGAACAGCTCCAGACGGTTGCCTGCCGGGATAGCGTCGCCAAGGTGCTTGACGATGCCCAGCGATTGCGGCTCAACCACAGCCGCGATGGCAATGAAGACGGCAGCCAGGCCGATCATGCTGTGCATGAATGCAACCAGCTCAGGCATTTTGGTCATTTCGACGCGCTTGGCCATGATTGAGCCAGCGGTGCCGCCGACCAACAGGCCGACAATCACGTAGCCGATACCGGCGGTGGCAATCTCTGCACCCAGCTTGTAGATCAGGCCGACCGTAGTAATGATCGCCAGGCCCATGCCGAGCATGCCGAACAGGTTGCCGCGCCGCGAGGTGGTGGGGTGCGACAGGCCTTTGAGGGCCTGAATGAAGCAGATCGATGCAACCAGATACAGAACAGTGACCAGGTTCATGCTCATGGCTTGCGCACCTCTTCTTTGGCTTTAGGTGCTTTCTTCTTGAACATTTCCAGCATGCGCCGGGTGACCAAAAATCCACCGAATACGTTTACGGCAGCCAGCGCAACCGCCAGGGTGCCCATGGTTTTACCCAGTGGGGTAACAGTCAGTGCGGCGGCAAGCATGGCGCCCACAATCACGATCGCCGAAATGGCGTTGGTAACGGCCATCAAGGGGGTGTGCAGCGCAGGCGTTACGTTCCAGACCACGTGATAGCCCACATAGATGGCCAGCACGAAGATGATCAGGTTGTAGATACCGGGGGAGATGAGCTCTTCCATTATTTTTATCCTCAGCCGTTTTTGCGCACGACTTGACCGTCGCGGCACATCAGGCACGCGGCGACGATGTCGTCTTCAAGGTTGATCTGGAACTGCCCTTCGGGTGTGAAGACCAGCTTGAGGAAGTCCAGCAGGTTGCGGGCGTAGAGCGCCGAAGCATCAGCGGCAACCATGGCGGCCAGGTTGGTGTGGCCGACGATGGTCACGCCGTGTTCAACCACCACTTGATCGGCGACGGTCAGCGGGCAGTTGCCCCCTTGGGCCGCGGCCAGGTCGATGACCACAGAGCCGGGCTTCATCTGCGCCACGGTTTCGGCGCTCAACAGTACAGGCGCCTTGCGGCCCGGAATCAGGGCGGTGGTGATCACGATGTCAGCCTGTTTGGCGCGTTCGTGAACAGCCAGGGCCTGGCGCTGCATCCAGCTGGCGGGCATCGGACGGGCATAACCCCCTACGCCGACTGCGCATTCGCGCTCTTCGTCGGTTTCATAAGGCACGTCGACAAACTTGGCACCCAGGGATTCGATCTGCTCTTTAACGGCAGGTCGTACATCGGAAGCTTCGATCACGGCGCCCAGGCGCTTGGCGGTAGCAATCGCCTGCAAGCCAGCAACACCTGCACCCAGAATCAACACGCGAGCGGCTTTTACAGTCCCGGCGGCGGTCATCAGCATCGGCATGAAGCGCGGATAGTGGTGGGCGGCGACCAAGACGGCTTTATAACCGGCAATGTTGGCTTGGGATGACAGCACATCAAGACTTTGCGCACGGGAGGTGCGCGGGGCGGCTTCAAGAGAGAAGGCGGTGATCCCGTGCTCGGCCAGTTTGGCAATAGTTTCATTGCTGAACGGGTTGAGCATGCCAATCAGCACGGCGCCGGCTTTAATCAGGGCCAGTTCGCTGTCGCTAGGGGCGACAACCTTGAGGATCAGCTCTGCGCCGAAAGCATCTGTGGCGTTACCAATAGTCGCGCCGGCGGCTTCATAAGCACTGTCAATAACACTGGCATTAATGCCGGCGCCGCTTTGAACAGTCACTTTATGGCCTTGGCCGATCAGCTTCTTGATGGTTTCCGGGGTTGCAGCAACCCGCGTTTCACCCGTTTGGGTTTCGAGAGGAACACCAATGTGCACGTCATATCTCCTGCGTGATCTTTTATAAGAAAGCCAGCGCACTACGGATGGTGCGACTGGGGCGGCCGATCAGCACGATCCCGCCAAAGTATGGGCGGGGCGAGGCATTCTGCTGGCAATTTTTTTACCCTTCAAGAACTTATGAAGGGTGACGGGATATTAACTACAAGTCATGCAGTGACCGAATGTCGCAACGGCAGGCTACATGCCTTTAAATACGTGGCTTACAGCGTTTTTAGATGTTTTCGTAGTTTTTTTCACATTTCTTTTGGTTATCGCTGCATAACTTTGAGAAATACCCTGCAGGCCGCGTGGTTACTGGTCTCTAGGTTTATCAAGTTAGACTTAAGTACACAGTATTTAATGGCGACATTTACTTATATATGTAGTGCAATTATAGGTGTCGCTACATGGTTTGTCTGGACGATGCGGCACTTTAAATCAGGCTGTAGCTCTCGGCCTGCTTGATCAGCCAGTCTCGAAAGGCCTGCAGTGAGGCTGACTCGATTTTGCGTTCGGGGATCATCAGGTAGTAAGCCTTGGTGCTGAGCAGGGAGTGTTCATTGGCAATTACCAGACGGTTCTCGGCCAGTTCGCGCTGAATCAGAAAGGGCGGGATCAGGGCGACACCCATCTCGTGCATGGCGGCCTGGGCCAGCATCGAAAACAGTTCATAGCGTGGCCCGGTCATATCGCGTGGCACGTTCATGTCCTGGGCGTTAAACCATTGGCGCCAGGCATAGGGGCGTGTGGTTTGCTGCAGCAGGGGAAGTTCGGCGAGGGTCTGAGGGCTAAGGCGCTGGCGTGTGCCCAGTAATGCGGGGCTACACACCGGCACAGGGTTTTCGC
>JBILYW010000185.1:0-6612 GCA_044377555.1 Pseudomonas sp. | reverse complement strand
GCACTGGGCAGCATGCTTGGTGCCACCCTGTTCCTGTTGCCACTGTTTGGCGTGAGCGTGATGACTCAACCGCCCGCCAGCTGGGGCGGCATGAATGTCTGGTTATCGTTGTTGGGACTGGGCCTGGCGTGTACGGCGTTTGCCTACATCCTCTACTTCCGTTTGCTGACCAGCATTGGCCCGGTCAAATCCATGACCGTTACCTTTATGATCCCGCCGTTTGGCGTGTTGTGGGGCGCGCTGTTCCTGGGTGAGCCGCTGTCAATGGCGCACCTTTACGGCGGGCTGCTGATCGCCGTGGCGCTGTGGCTGGTGCTCAAGCCTGGGGCAGCGGTAAAAAACTGAGCCTGTAGCTGCTGGCGAAGGTTGCGACAAGGGCCAAAGGACCTTCAAACGGGGCCGCTTCGCAGCCCATCGCAGCCTTCGGCAGCGGCTACAAACAGATGTTGCCTAGCGAGTTTTACGGAACACAAACATCAGACCGATGATGATCATCGCCATCCCCAGCAAGCTCAGGGCCGCAAGTTTGTTGCCGAAGATCAGGTAGTCCATGACCGCCGTGACAGCAGGCACCAGGTAAAACAGGCTGGTGACATTGACCAGATTGCCCCTGGAAATCATCCGGTACAGCAGCAAGGTCGCCAGCACCGACACCACTAACCCCATCCACAACACCGGCACCACAAAGCCTGCGCTGTGCTCGAAGTGGAAGGGCTGGAACGGCACAAACACCCCGCACATCACCAACCCGGCCAGGTATTGCACGGGCAAGGTCCCCAGCGGGTTGGTCGTGATGCGTTTTTGCATCAGGGTGCCCACGGTCATACTGGCCAGCGCCAGCACCGCGAACAGCATCCCGATCCACGACATCCCCGCCAGTCCGATGCCCTGATACACCACCAGAATCAATCCGGTCAGCCCCAGCACCAGCCCCAGCACACGACTCCAGGACAGGCGGCGCTCCATGATCACCGCGGTCAGAATCGGTTGCACCCCCATGACCGTCGCCATCACACCGGGCGTGACTTTAAGGTCCAGCGCCAGCAAATAAAAAATCTGATAGGCGCCTAGCAGCACCACGCCCGTAGCCAGTGCATAGCGTATACCCTGAGCGGTGCCGGGCAGTTTGAACTTCATCAACGGGATCAACAGCACCAACGCCAGCAGTGCGATGGCAAAGCGCATCAACAAAAAGGCAAACGGCGAGGCGTGGGCCAGCCCCCACTTGGAAAAGATCGCCCCGCTACTCCACAGCAAAACGAACAGACTCGTGGACGCAGCCGCCAGCGCGGATTCTTTAGAAATCGAAAACATGGATAACACCTGTCATCAGGCAAAACAGCCAACTCAGCCGAGGCTGAAGTTCAGTGGTTTTATCGACGGGTACGGGCAGCCGAAAGCACGGTTCAGCCCGCAACAACACCCGGTGGCGATACGACGTCGTACACCACAGTGCTGCTGACAGGAGGGGGATAGTGACTGATCTGCACAGGCTGTTGCTTCCCGCACGGCTCAACGCCAGCAGTCACTGCTGAGACGTCAACGCTATGTGAAAGGGAAACCGGCATGGGCTGATCTTTTTTGAGGATAAGGGCGTGAGCACCAAGGCTCATCGAGCGTCGACTATAACCAACGCTGGACATTAATTGCAACGATTCTGAACCCACTCAGCCACCCTCCGCCCCTATGCCCAAAACCAGAGCCCGACTTGAACACCAGCGTCTTGAATCACAAGCCAGAGCCGTCGCTTACTCGATGTTGGCTGAGAATCCAGCCATCAAGAACAGCGGGCCGTGGGCAATAAAGTTCGACCCCATTGACTGCAGAGCAGTGGATGCGCACCAGGATTGGGGAGGCAGCGTACATAAAGCTGATGAGCCTGCTGGCGTGTAAGCTGGCCAGCAACCAGATTTTTCCCAAAAAAAAACCGCTCTCGATAGAGCGGTTTTTTGTGCCTCACTGGATCAGCCGAACAACCAGCGCCCCAGAAACACCAGCACAATCACCGCCAGTACAGGCCGTGCAATGCGGTACAGCTTGGGGTTGCGACGCTTCCACTGTTTGACCACACCACTGAAGCGGTCGCTGAAAGTTTTGCTCCAGGCGTAAGCCTTGTTGATCCCGCCCACGCGCTCGTCATCGAGGTTCTGTGGCGCGGTGGCTTTGCCCAGCTGGGCGCTGACCCAGCGGTTGATACGGGTCATCAGCGGGCTGGTCAGTGGGCGCTCGATGTCGCAGAACAGGATGACACGGGTAATGTCGGTTTCGTTTTTGACCCAGTGCACATAGGTCTCATCGAACATTACGTCTTCGCCATCACGCCACGCGTATTCCTCGCCATCGACGAAAATCCGGCAAGCGTCGGAGTTCGGCGTCGACAGGCCCAGGTGATAGCGCAGAGAGCCGGCGAACGGGTCACGGTGCGGGTTGAGGTGGCTACCACCCGGCAGCAACGCAAACATCGCACCTTTGACGTTGGGAATGCTGTTGACCAGCTCAACGGTTTTTGGGCACAGCAATTCGGCCGATGGCAGCGCTTTGTCGTACCACTTCAGGTAAAAACGCTTCCAGCCTTTTTTGAAGAACGAGCCAAAGCCGGCGTCGTTGTTCTTTTCGGCAGCGCGAATATAGCCTTCGTCGAACAAGTGCATGGCTTCTTCGCGGATCGCTTGCCAGTTGTCTTTGAGGACATCCAGCTCGGGAAACTTGCTGCGGTCCAGGTACGGTTTGGACGGTACACCGGAGAACAGGTACATCAAGGCGTTGTAGGGCGCAAAGATCGCAGAGTGGTTGACGAACTGGCGTAACACCGGCAACCGCGCCTTGCCGCGCAAATGCACGTAAAGGATGCTGCCGACAAACAGCAGTATCAGCCCTGCCTTGATGGCGAAGGATAAGGTCATGCAACAACTCCTCGAAAATACCGTGCGGCACCAATCGCCCGACGTGGCAGCCGGCCATGATAAACACTACCGGCGCAGGACAAAACCCGCGTGTTCCAACATTCAGTGTTAAGTCATACGTAATAACGGGTTAATTATGCAGAAACAGAGCCTTGAGCCACTTGATTTGAGTCAGTTGCATAAACCCCGCAGGCGCCAGCTTGCGGGCGCCTGCGGGGATTGAGGACGTGCTTACTGGTGCAGTTCCTGATCGCTGAACATATCGCTGAACAGGAAGCTCGACAGGTAGCGCTCACCCGAGTCCGGCAGGATCACGACAATGGTCTTGCCTTGCATTTCCGGTGTTTCTGCCAGGCGAACAGCCACCGCCATGGCGGCTCCACTGGAGATCCCGCACAAGATGCCTTCTTCCTGCATCAGGCGCAGGGCCATGGCTTTGGATTCGTCATCGCTCACCAGCTCAACCTTGTCGACAATCGACAGGTCAAGGTTTTTGGGCACAAAGCCAGCACCAATGCCCTGGATCTTGTGCGGCGAAGGTTTGATTTCTTCCCCGGCCAGCGCCTGGGTGATCACCGGCGAGGTAATCGGCTCTACCGCAACCGACAGGATCGGCTTGCCCTGGGTGTGTTTGATATAGCGCGAAATCCCGGTAATCGTGCCTCCCGTACCCACGCCAGAAACCAGTACGTCTACCCCGCCATCGGTGTCGTTCCAGATTTCCGGGCCGGTGGTTTTTTCATGAATCGCCGGGTTGGCCGGGTTTTCAAACTGCTGCGGCATAAAGTACCGGGCCGGATCGCTGGCCTGGATCTCGGAGGCCTTCTCGATTGCGCCTTTCATGCCCTTGGCCGGTTCGGTCAAGACCAGCTCGGCCCCCAGCGCCTTGAGCACCTTGCGCCGTTCGATGCTCATCGACGACGGCATGGTCAGTACCATTTTGTAGCCGCGAGCCGCCGCAACAAATGCAAGGCCAATACCGGTATTGCCCGACGTCGGTTCAATGATGGTCATGCCCGGCTTGAGCACGCCCCGGCTCTCGGCATCCCAGATCATGTTGGCGCCAATGCGGCACTTCACCGAATAGCCCGGGTTACGGCCTTCGATCTTGGCCAGGATAGTCACGCCACGCGGCGCGATGCTGTTGATCTGAACTAACGGCGTATTACCGATGGATTGGGCGTTATCTGCAAAAATGCGGCTCATGGCGGGGTCCTTGTGCACCTTTTAGGAAGATCCCAAGGGTAGGCCTCACGATCACATGCGTCCAGTCATGCCGTGACGCTGCATTCAGAGACTGAATGAGGCGTCTGCGTTCACGTTATGCGGGCAGCGCGTTATAGTCGGACATACTTTTAAGTTCTCCCGCCCTGCCCCTTGCAGGGCAAGGGTCATGGTTTGAGGAATTGCAGATGAAGTTTGAAGGCACCCGCGCCTATGTGGCCACCGATGATCTGAAACTGGCGGTCAACGCAGCCATTACTCTGGAGCGCCCGCTGCTGGTCAAGGGAGAGCCCGGCACCGGCAAGACCATGCTCGCCGAGCAACTGGCCGAGTCTTTTGGCTGCAAGCTGATCACCTGGCACATCAAGTCCACCACCAAGGCCCATCAGGGCCTGTACGAGTACGACGCGGTCAGCCGCCTGCGCGACTCGCAACTGGGTGTCGATAAAGTCCACGATGTGCGCAATTACCTGAAAAAGGGCAAGTTGTGGGAAGCCTTCGAGGCCGAAGAGCGGGTCATTTTGCTGATCGACGAAATCGACAAGGCCGACATCGAATTCCCGAATGACCTGCTGCAAGAACTCGACAAGATGGAGTTCTACGTTTACGAGACTGACGAGACGATCAAGGCCAAAGTTCGCCCGATCATCATCATTACCTCCAATAACGAAAAAGAGCTGCCGGATGCTTTCCTGCGCCGCTGCTTCTTCCACTACATCAGCTTCCCGGATCGCACCACGCTGCAAAAAATTGTCGACGTGCACTTTCCCGACATCAAGAAAGAGCTGGTCAGCGAAGCGCTCGACGTGTTTTTCGATGTGCGCAAAGTACCGGGCCTGAAGAAAAAACCGTCCACCTCCGAACTGGTGGACTGGCTCAAGCTGCTGATGGCCGACAACATTGGCGAAGCGGTGTTGCGCGAACGTGATCCGACCAAAGCCATCCCGCCACTGGCCGGTGCGCTGGTTAAAAACGAACAGGACGTGCAATTGCTTGAGCGCCTGGCGTTTATGAGCCGTCGCCCCAATCGCTGATTTTTCGAGAAGGCGATAAGCATGCTGCTTAATCTGTTCAATGAAATGCGTGCGGCCAAGGTGCCGGTTTCAGTGCGTGAGCTGCTGGACCTGATCAACGCCCTGAAGAACCACGTGACCTTCGCCGACATGGACGAGTTTTATTACCTGGCGCGCACGATCCTGGTGAAGGACGAGCGCCATTTCGACAAGTTCGACCGGGCGTTCGGCGCCTATTTCAACGGTTTGCAAAACCTCAATGAGCACCTTGAGGCGTTGATCCCCGAAGACTGGCTGCGCAAGGAGTTCGAGCGTTCGCTAAGCGACGAGGACCGTGCGCAGCTGCAGTCCCTGGGCGGCCTGGACAAGCTGATCGAGGCGTTCAAACAACGCCTCGAGGAACAAAAGGAACGCCATGCCGGCGGCAATAAATGGATCGGCACCGGCGGCACCAGCCCGTTCGGCTCGGGCGGCTACCACCCCGAAGGCATTCGCGTGGGCGATGCCGGAGCCCGCCAGGGCAAGGCGGCCAAAGTCTGGGAGCAACGCGAGTACAAGAACCTCGACGACCAGGTCGAACTGGGCACGCGCAATATCAAGATCGCGCTACGGCGCCTGCGCAAGTTTGCCCGCCAGGGCGCGGCAGACGAGCTGGACATCGACGGCACCATCGACCATACCGCCCGTGACGCCGGGCTGCTGAACATCCAGATGCGGCCCGAGCGGCGCAACAACATCAAGCTGCTGTTGCTGTTCGATATCGGCGGCTCGATGGACTCCCACGTGAAGATTTGCGAGGAGTTGTTTTCAGCCTGCAGGACTGAGTTCAAGCATCTGGAGTACTACTACTTCCACAACTTCATTTACGAGTCCGTGTGGAAGAACAACCAGCGCCGCCAGTCCGAACGCATCTCGACCCAGGATCTGCTGAACAAGTACGGCGCCGATTACAAAGTGATCTTTATTGGCGACGCTGCGATGGGCCCTTACGAGATCACCCACGCAGGGGGCAGTGTCGAGCACTGGAACGAAGAGCCGGGCTACAAGTGGATGCAGCGTTTCATGGAGAAGTACAAAAAGCTGGTCTGGATCAACCCGTACCCCAAGGACACCTGGCACTACACGGCCTCGACCGGCATCGTGCGGGACTTGATCGAAGACCGCATGTACCCGCTGACCCTTGAGGGGCTGGAGGAAGGGATGCGGTTTTTGGCGAAGTAGTACCGCGCTGACTGTGTGGGAGCGGGCTTGCTCGCGATGGCATCAACGCGATATGCCTGAATCGCGAGCAAGCCCGCGCCCGCATGCCTTACTGCACAAAGCGCTGCATAAACCCCACATGCTCACGCTGCGCCGCATCCTGGGTGGTCGGGCGCATATGCACACCCTCCCCCGGCAAGCATTGCGCCAGGCGCGCCAACGCCAATGGCGTCAATGCCCCCAGTCGCGGGTAGCCACCAATGGTCTGGCGA
>JBILYW010000183.1:0-6629 GCA_044377555.1 Pseudomonas sp. | reverse complement strand
GTGTGGGTCTATCCAATTTGGTGGGGCGGGATCCCGGCGCTGCTCAAAGGGTTTCTGGACCGCATCCTGCTGCCCGGTTTTGCCTTTCAATATCGCAAGGGCAAGGCCTTCCCCGACAAGCTTCTCAAAGGTCGCAGCGCACACCTGCTGGTGACCATGGACACACCGCCCTGGTACTACAAATGGATTTACCGCATGCCGGGGCTGCATCAAATGCGCAAAACCACACTGGCGTTTTGTGGCATAAAACCCCTCGCAACCCTGACATTTGGCCCGATCCTGGATTCCACGGGCAAACAACGAGATATTTGGCTCCAGCAAGCCCGCACGCTCGCCACCCGGTAAGCGCCAAATCAGCGGGCAGCCATAAAAAAGGACTTTTATGTACATAGGCAAAGCCGCCCGGCTATCAGGCACCACCGTCAAAAGCATTCGCCACTACGAAGAAATCGGCCTGTTACCCCCGGCACAACGCCGTGGCGCCTATCGCGTCTACTGCGAGCAAAGCGTGGAACTGCTTATGTTTATCAAATGTGCGCAGCAACTGGGGTTCAAGCTCAAGGAAATGCAGGCGATCCTTGATGAGCACCGGGGTCGGGCGCTGCCATGGGAGGTGGTGAGCAGCGCCATCGCCAGCAAAAAACAGGCGGTGACCCGCCAGATCGAGGCGTTGCAACAGGTCTATGCCGGGCTGGTCGAATTTGAAAGACGCTTCAGCCATGCCGAGGAACAGTGCCAGTTGCAGCAAAATCAATGACTGACAGGGCCCCGATTTATTCCTTGGGGTACAACAACTGCTGCGCCAGTTCATCCGAGACCCGGGCCGGTGAGCGCTTTTCGGCCTGGGCGTGGGCGTAGATGCCGGTCAGACGCTGGCTGATGCGCAACAACTGATCATTGATGGCCTCGGGCGCAGCCCCTTCATGGGTCAGGGCCATGTAGATCAGCCCTCCGGAGTTGATGACGTAATCGGGCGCATACAAAATGCCTCGCCGTTCGAGCTGGTCGGCCACTTGCAGATTGGTCAGCTGATTGTTCGCACATCCGGCCACAGCCGAGCAGCGCAGTTGCGCCACGCTGTGCCAGTTCAAAACTCCGCCCAGCCCGCACGGCGCCAGGATGTCGCACGGGGTGCTGAGCAAAGCCTCACAGGCGATGGGGTGCGCACCCAACTGATCCATGGCCAGGCGTACCTTGCCGGGATCGGTATCGCACACCAGCAACTCGGCACCCGCGGCATGCAGTTGCTCGGCCAGCGCGTAACCGACCTTGCCCAACCCCTGCACCGCCACCCGCAAACCTTCAAGGTTGTCACTGCCCAAACGCGACGAGGCGGTGCTGCGAATACCGGCAAACACCCCCATGGCCGTATGCGGCGAAGGATCGCCGGCAGCGGTGGTGCTGGTGACATGCTGGGTATGCTGGGCGATGCAGTCCATGTCGGCAGTAGAAGTACCGCTGTCGATCGCGGTGATATAGCGCCCGTCCAGCTGATTAACGCAGCGGCCAAACGCTTCAAACAGCGCGGCACGGCTGTCGACATGGGCCGCACGCACGACCACTGCTTGCCCGCCCCCCACCGCCAGCCCGGCCAACGCCGCTTTATAGCTCATGTCCTGGGCCAGACGGATGGCATCATTCACCGCACTTTCGTCGTTGGGATACGCCAGATAGCGGCATCCCCCCAGCGCTGGCCCCAGGCGAGTGTTATGAATCGCAATCACGGCTTTGAGGCCTGTAACGGGGTCCACACTTAGGTGCAGCGACTCAAGCTGAGCGCTTTGCATGAGAGCAAACATCGTCAGGCCCTCGAATGATTACGGGTACTCGCCAGTATAGGCGGAGCCAGAAAAATCGTTGAAGTGCGCAGGAATAAGCCTTTGCCGTTTTGACGGTTTAAGTCATAACCCCTGTGGGAACGGGTTTGCCCGTTCCCACAAAGAGGCCCGGAAGGCTGTCAGGCCGGAGTATCGGATTGATTGGCCGGGTGCGCCTGGATAAATGCCGGGTGCTGTTCAGCCAGTGCCGCCACCCGGGCAATACGCGGGTACGGCGCCAGCGATACCTTGAACCGCTGCGCGGCATACAGTTGCGGGATCACATATACATCCGCCAACCCGGGCTCAGGCCCAAAGCAGTAGCCACTCTCGCCTATCAACTGCTCGATGGCTGTCAGCCCTTGGGTGATCCAGTGACTGATCCACTGCTCGACCTGATCCTCGCCCTGCCCCAGCTGGCGCAGCTGGTTGAGCACGCTGACGTTGTGCAGCGGGTGAATATCGCAGGCGACCAAAGCGGCCACCGCCCGCTCGTGAGCACGGGTAGTGAGGTCCCGGGAGAGCAGCGCCGGCTGCGGATATCGCTCTTCGAGATACTCGATGATCGCCGGCGACTGGGTCAGTACGCTGCCCTCATCGGTGCGCAAGGCCGGCACCCGGCCTTGCGGGTTGACCGCCAGATACGCCGCCTGACGATGTTCACCGCCCTGCGCAGCGATCAGATTGACAGGCACCGCCTGATAATCCAGGCCTTTGAGTGCCAGCGCGATCCGCACCCGGTAGGACGACGTCGAGCGGTAGTAGGTGAAGAGTTCCATGACCCGCTCCTTTTAGCGTGCGGCGATGACCTTGCCCCGGCACTCGCCGAAACCAATGGAGGCATGGCCTTCACGGGTACAACGGGCACGCAGGATGATTTCGTCGCCATCTTCCAGGAACTTGCGCACTTCGCCCGACGCCAGCTCGATCGGATGTTTGCCGCCCTCGGTAATTTCCAGCAGGCTGCCCAGCTGCGAGCGGTCCGGCCCCGACAGGGTGCCGGAGCCAAACAGGTCGCCTGACTGCAACTGGCACCCGTTAACGCTGTGGTGGGCCACCAACTGCGCTGCGGTCCAGTACATGTTCAGGCTGTTGCTCAGTCCCAGTCTATGGGCTGGCAGGTTCTGCTCGCGCATCGCCTCGGTCAGCAACAACACTTCAAGTTCGATATCCAGCGCGCCATTGGCCTGATCCCTGGTGTCGAGCAGATACGCCAGCGGCTGCGGATCACCTTCAGGGCGGGCCGGCTGTGCGCGACGGAACGGCTCCAGCGCTTCGGCGGTGACTACCCACGGCGAGATGCTGGTGATGAAGCTTTTGGACAGAAACGGCCCCAGCGGCTGATATTCCCAGGCCTGGATGTCACGGGCAGACCAGTCGTTGAGCAGGCAGAAACCGGCGATGTGCTCGCCTGCTTCGCTGACCGGGATTGCATCGCCCATGTCATTGCCCTGACCAATCCAGATCCCCAGCTCCAGTTCGTAATCCAGGCGCGCACACGGACCAAAGCTCGGCTCGGTCTGACCGGCCGGCAAGGTCTGGCCTTTAGGTCGCAGCACCTGGGCGCCGGAGGCTCGAATGGTCGAGGCGCGGCCGTGGTAGCCAATCGGCACGTACTTGTAGTTAGGCAGCAACGGGTTATCGGGGCGGAACAGTTTGCCGACGTTTTTCGCGTGCTCGATGCCCACATAAAAGTCGGTGTAGTCACCGATTTTGGCGGGCAGGTGCAGTTGGCAGTGTGCCGCCAGTGGCAGCAGCTTTGCACCTTGCGCTTCGATTTTTCCGCGCAGGGTGCTGCCTTCGCCCAGCAGTTCAAGCAAGCGCTCGCGCAAGGCCACACGGGCACTGCGGCCCAGCGCAAAGTAGGTGTTGAGTGCACCGCCTAACGAAGCCTCGACAGCTGCCTTGGCCTGCCCTTCAAACAGGCCGGCCGCCAACCCGGCTTCCAGATCGAAAATGGCATCGCCAATGGCAACCCCGCTGCGCGGGGCCGAGCCGTCAATGCTGAAGATACCCATCGGCAGGTTTTGCAGCGGAAAGTCGCGGTGACCGTTGGCGGAGTCGATCCAGCTGCGGGTGAAAGTGGACTGGGTCATGGGTTATCTCCGATTCGGGGTGAAGGTCACGGGCAGCGAGGCCCAGCAAGCGTCGTAGTTCGATTGCAGTTGCGGGCACTCAAGGGCGAACCGGCTGGGGCGCAACACCTGGCTGGTCTCGAACATGAAGGCCATGGTGTTGTCGATTTTGCTCGGTTGCAGTTCGGCCGCAATCGCTTTGGTACAGGTTTCGCCATCCGGCCCGTGGGCGCTCATGCAGCTGTGCAGCGACGCACCACCGGGCAAAAAACCTTCGGCCTTGGCGTCGTAGCTGCCCTGGATCAGGCCCATGAATTCATTCATCAGGTTGCGATGGAACCACGGTGGCCTGAAGGTGTTCTCAGCCACCATCCAGCGCGGCGGGAAGATCACAAAGTCGAGGTTGGCCAGGCCCGGTACGCTGGTTGGCGAGGTCAGTACGGTAAAGATGGACGGATCGGGATGATCGAAACTGACGGTGCCGATGGTGTTGAAACGACGCAGGTCGTACTTGTACGGCACGTTATTACCGTGCCAGGCGACCACGTTCAGCGGCGAATGATCCAGCTCGCAGCCCCACAGTTCGCCGAGAAACTTTTGCACCAGCGGCGTGCCTTGCCGGGTGTCTTCGTAATGGGCGACCGGGGTCAGAAAATCACGCGGGTTGGCCAGGCCGTTGCTGCCGATCGGCCCCAGATCGGGCAGGCGCAGCGGCGCGCCATGGTTCTCGGCGACATAGCCGCGGGCCTGCGGGTCGAGCAACTCAACGCGAAACTTGAGGCCACGGGGGATCACCGCGATCTCCAGAGGCTCCAGGTCCAGTCGCCCCAGCTCCGTGCAGATGCGCAAGCGCCCCTGCTCCGGCACCAGCAGCAATTCGCCGTCGGCATTGAAGAACACCCGTTGCATCGAGGTGTTGGCGCAGTAGTGGTAAATGCTGATGCCCGAGGGTTTTTCCGCCCCGCTATTGGCCACCATGCCCACCAGGCCATCGATAAAATCGGTGGCCTCGGCCGGAATCGGCAGCGGGTTCCAGCGCAAGCGGTTAGGCGTCACCGGGCCCAGCGGGCCACCGGCCAGTTGGCGCTCAAGCTTGACGAACGCCGGGTGGTTGGCCGACGGCTGGATGCGGTACATCCAGGTGCGCCGCGCTTCGCTGCGCACCATGGTGAACGCAGTGCCGGAGAACAATTCGGCGTACAGGCCGTAAGGGGCTTTCTGTGGGGAATTCTGACCAACCGGCAGGGCGCCGGGCAGTGCTTCGCTGCTGAATTCGTTGCCAAACCCGGATTGATAGCCCAGGGCTGGCGAAGACGCGTCGAGGTTCATGGAGCCTCCAGAGTGGAGAAGACAGTTGACTGCGCGCTGCGATGAAACAGTTGGCGCGTCGCTGCGTTATTTTTATCGTAATCCAATTACGCATAACGTAATTTGATTGGTATTCAGCGTCAAGCTATAAAGACGCCCATTCGTCCCGAGATCCAAGCATCGCCATGGAAAAGCCCCGCAGCAGCAACGAGAGTGCCGGCAAGCAAAAAGTCCGTTCAGCCGAGGTCGGTACCGACATCCTCAAGGCCCTGGCCCAGCTGTCACCCTCGACCTCACTCTCGCGCCTGGCCGAGCACGTGCAAATGCCAGCCAGCAAGGTGCATCGCTACTTGCAGGCACTGATTGCCAGTGGCTTTGCCGAGCAGAATGTCGCCACCAACCATTACGGTCTGGGGCGCGAGGCGTTGCGGGTGGGATTGGCCGCGCTCAACAGCATGGATGTGCTCAAAGTCGCCGCCATGCCCCTGGCCGAGCTGCGTGATGACTTGAACGAAACCTGCTTTTTGGCCGTATGGGGCAATCAGGGCGCAACCGTGGTGCATATAGAGCCGGCGGTGCGTGCTATCACCGTGGTGACCCAGCTGGGTTCGGTTCTACCGCTGTTGAGTTCATCCACGGGCCTGGTGTTCAACGCCTTTTTGCCTGACCGCGAAACCGCCGAATTGCGCGAACAGGAGTTGAAAACCGACCTGGTTCATCCGCTGCAAACCCCTGAGGCCTACACCCGGCTCTGTGAACAGATCCGCGAACGCGGCTTGCACTTTGTGCACGGTTTGCTGATGCCCGGTGTCGATGCGTTATCGGCCCCGGTATTTGATGCGACCGCCAAGGTGGCGGGTGTACTGACCGTGGTTGGCCCGACGTCACTGTTCCATGCCGATGAAAACGGGCCCGCAGCCAAACGATTGCTGGCTGCGAGCCAGGCCATCAGCTGGCGGATGGGTTACCAGCCGGACTGATAATCGGCGGTATCAAACCATCCACTTGTATTTGGCCTCATCGAGCAACTCTCGCATCATTGCCTCAACGCGCTCGATGGGGAGTTGCAGCATGCGGTGCATGTCCTGGAGCGTATTGGCTTTGGAGAAAACCCCGCTCTCCCAATCGTTGTGCGACTGCACGGTGCCCCACTCCAGCGTATCCATGCCCAGGCCCAGCAGGTCCTGGCTAAAGGTCAGGCTCTCATCAACGATGTTGTTGACCGTGTTGATGTAGATGTTTTCGCAGTCCACCCCAAAAGGTTGCAACTGCTGATTCAGAAATGAACGCACCCGCTCGACCACTTCCGGGCTCGGTTTAAGGGTGAAGTCGCCAGCATCGAGTGTGCGTTTATCCATATGGCTCATGATGTACCTCCTGTTGGTGCCCCCGATCAGTGCGGCGCGATGCCGTGACTGAAACTGTCGGG
>JBILYW010000182.1:0-6654 GCA_044377555.1 Pseudomonas sp. | reverse complement strand
CGCTTTGAACAGATGGGTGAGCCGGCAGTGTACTTGCCACTGGCCGAGTTGCTGGATCGCGGCATTGAAATCCTCGATAACCTTGAACAGTACGAACTGGTTTGCCTGGATGATCTTCAGGCGGTGGCCGGTCGGGCTGATTGGGAAGAGGCGCTGTTCCATCTGTTCAATCGCCTGCGTGACAGTGGCCGTCGCCTGCTGATCGCGGCCTCCGCCTCGCCCCGCGAGCTACCAATCAAGCTGGCGGACCTCAAGTCCCGCCTGACCCTTGCGCTGGTGTTCCAGATGCGCCCGCTGTCTGATGAAGACAAGCTGCGAGCCTTGCAATTGCGTGCATCCCGTCGCGGCCTGCACCTGACCGACGAAGTCGGGCACTTCATTCTCACCCGTGGTACGCGCAGCATGAGCGCGCTGTTTGATTTGCTTGAGCGGCTCGATCAGGCGTCCTTGCAAGCGCAGCGCAAGCTGACCATTCCGTTCCTGAAAGAAACCCTGGGCTGGTAGTTCACGCCTTTAAAATCGCAGGCCTCAGATCTTTTTGGCGGTTTTCAGGCGCCAGAAAACCCGCGCGCCAGCGTGGTTGGGCGCGCAAAATCGATTGTCAGGGGTGTAAAGCCTTAGATGTCTTGGGAAAACCCCCGAGTCACATTTAGATCGATTGAATTTGCAAATGAGGATCATAGAAGGCATAGTCTCGGCTACTTTTCTTACAAGCCACGGTCGTGCCCATGCTAAAGCGCTTCGCACCCCTCGTGCCCCTCGCACTCGTTACCCTGTTGTTTGGCTGTGCTGCCCACACTCCTGTGTCGCAACAAGTTGTCGATCAGCAGGCTCAAAAGTCATCTTCGGTATCGCAATCTTCCGCTCTTTATCAGGAAGAACTGGCAACCGAAAAAGAACTGGCTCAGTTTTCCGAGAACAGCAAACCTTACGAATTGCCGGCTTTGGCTGACAGCATTCTTGAGCGCGGCATGTCCTTGATCGGTACGCGTTACCGTTTTGGCGGCACCTCTGAGGCTGGCTTCGATTGCAGCGGCTTCATCGGCTACCTGTTCAAAGAAGAAGCGGGCATGCAGCTGCCACGCTCGACCCGTGAAATGATCAACGTGAAAGCACCGTTGGTCGCACGAAACAACCTCAAACCGGGTGACTTGCTGTTCTTCAGCACCAATGGTCGTGGCCGTGTCAGCCATGCCGGGATTTACCTGGGTGATGACCAGTTTATCCACTCCAGCAGCCGCCGCAGCGGGGGTGTCCGGATTGATAACCTGGGTGACAGCTACTGGAGCAAGACCTTTATCGAGGCCAAACGCGCCCTGGCGATGGCTCCTTCGAGCGTAGTAGCCCGCAAGTAAAGTTAATGTCTTACTTGAAGTTCTGTTGCTAACAGCTAGAATTCAGTCGCATTGTTAAATTCCTGAAACCGCGAAGGTGCCCCCTGACGCGGTTTCGGGTTTCGCGGCCAGAGTTGCCGTATCCAGAATCAGGAACATTCTGTTTATGTCGACCATGGCCCGCGTTGCACTTTTGACTTTAGCAGCACTGCTCAGTGCTTGCGCCAGCCATGCCCCGCCACCCCCTGTGGTGAAAAAAACGGCGGTGTTCGTCAATCCCAGTGAAGAGTTTTCGCCCATAGCGGCTGATGTGCTTTTTCGCGCCTTGGGTTTGGTTGGCACGCCTTATCGTTGGGGTGGCAACACCCCGGATTCAGGTTTTGATTGCAGTGGTCTGATCAAGTACGTGTACAACGACGCGGCGGGCATTTCATTGCCGCGCACTACCCGCGAAATGATTGTGATGCAGGCGCAAAGTGTCGGTCAGGACAAGCTGCAAACCGGCGACTTGCTATTTTTTGCCACCAATGGCGGTTCTCAGGTCAGCCATGCCGGGATCTACGTGGGTGAAGGCCGCTTTGTACATGCCCCGGCCACGGGCGGTACGGTCAAGCTGGACAGCCTGAACAAGGCCTATTGGCAAAAAGCCTACCTCAACGCCAAGCGCGTGCTGCCCACCGAGCAGCATCTGGCGCACAACCCGTAAAGCAGATTCAAACCTGCGCAAGCTCGCTTGCGCAGTTGATGCCCCCGCCTGTTTACTTGCCTGACACCCGCCAAACCTTGTTGCCGACATCATCGGCCACCAGCAAATCCCCTTGTTTATCGATGACCACGCCCACTGGCCGGCCCATGGCTTTTTCGTCCGGGTTGAGGAAGCCTGTCAGCACGTCGATTGGCATGCCGGCAGGTTTGCCGTCTGCGAAGGGCACAAAAATGACCTTGTAGCCGCTGTGCGGCTTGCGGTTCCAGGAGCCGTGCTGGCCAATAAAGACGCCTTCAGTAAACTCGGGCAGCTTGCTGCCCCGGGCGAAACTCAGGCCCAGGGACGCAGTGTGCGGGCCCACGGCGTAATCCGGGGCAATGGCTTTGGCCACCAGCTCCGGGTTTTGCGGGTTGACCCGCACATCCACGTGCTGCCCGTAATAGCTGTAGGGCCAGCCATAGAAGCCGCCGTCCTGCACGCTGGTGATGTAATCGGGCACCAGGTCACTGCCGATTTCGTCGCGTTCGTTGACCGCTGTCCAGAGTTTGCCGGTCTTGGGTTCCCAGTCCATGCCGTTAGGGTTGCGCAGGCCCGAGGCGAAGATCCTGTGCTTGCCGGTGGCGCGATCAACTTCCCAGATCGCGGCGCGGCCTTGCTCCTTGTCCATCCCGTTCTCGCCCACGTTGCTGTTGGAGCCCACGGTCACATACAACTTTGTGCCGTCGGGGCTGGCAATGACGTTTTTGGTCCAGTGATGATTCAGCGGGCCGCCCGGCAAATCGACAACTTTGACAGGCCCGGCGCTGATGCTGTTCTCGCCCGCCTGATAGGGGAAGCGCAGCAGCTTGTCGGCGTCGGCAACATACAAATCGTTGCCCACCAGGGTCATGCCAAAAGGTGAGTTGAGGTTGTCGAGAAATACCGTGCGGGTTTCAGCGACGCCGTCGTGGTCGGCATCGCGCAGCAGCGTGATCCGATTGGCACTTGGCACCCCGGCCCCGGCGCGGCCCATGATTTTGCCAGCGATCCAGCCCTTGATTCCCTTGCCCTCATCCGGTTGGGGCGGCGCATTGGTTTCGGCCACCAGCACATCGCCATTGGGCAATACATAGAGCCAGCGCGGATGGTCCAGGCCTTCGGCGAAGGCGGCGACCTTCAAGCCCTGGGCGGCAACCGGGGTGGAGCCGGCCGGCCAGCCTACGGCGGGGGCGATATTGACGGTGGGGATCAGCGTCTTGTTGGGTTCGGGCAGTTTCGGCGAGGGCCCCGTGCCATCGCTCACTTGCAAGGTCGAGGTTTCGCCACAGGCAGCCAAACCTGCCGCAAGTACGATGACAGCCGCGTGCTGACGCTTGAGCATGTGAATCTCCATAGGGTTCTGGTCTTGTTTAGTCATAGAGAAGCGTAGCTGTCTAAAGGTTCAGACTCCGAGTCTTCTATAAAACCGGCTGGTGCCACCTTTAATTGACGCTCCACCCCCAACCCTCTAACCTTCGCGGCTTGTTTCAGGTGCTCTATGGTCATAGGCCGATAGAGTGAAACAGGGAAGCCGGTGAGGGCGCGTTTGACCCACACAACCGCCATGATCCCGGCGCTGCCCCCGCAACGGTAAATGAGTCAACGCCACGCTGAGTGCCACTGTGTTTCTTCACGGGAAGGCGCGTGGTCAGGGTGTGTCCCGCAAGGGGCTAAACCGTTCATGAGCCCGGAGACCGGCCTGATCCATCCAGCATCCTCGCGGCGGGCGAGGGCGTGCCGTTTTATTGAGTATCCCCCCGCCTCCCGTGTGCATTTTTGAGCCCCAACGGAGAGCTGCCATGAAC
This sequence comes from Pseudomonas sp., assembly GCA_044377555.1. Lineage (GTDB taxonomy): Bacteria > Pseudomonadota > Gammaproteobacteria > Pseudomonadales > Pseudomonadaceae > Aquipseudomonas. The sequence goes on along the minus strand of JBILYW010000182.1, from coordinate 2,791 downwards.
GAATCCCCCGAACGCGACGAACGTCATCAGGCGCGCATGCTGCGCAAAAAAGCCGTCATGGATGAGCGTATCGCCAGTTCACCCAATGAGTGCGGGCTGCTGCTGGTATTGACCGGCAATGGCAAAGGCAAAAGCAGCTCGGCGTTTGGCATGCTGGCCCGGGCCATGGGCCACGGCATGCAGTGCGGCGTGGTGCAGTTCATCAAGGGTCGCAACAGCACCGGCGAAGAGGTTTTCTTCCGCCGCTTCCCCGAGCAGGTGCGTTACCACGTGATGGGCGAAGGCTTTACCTGGGAAACCCAGGATCGCCAGCGCGATATCGCCGCCGCCGAAGCCGCGTGGCAAGTGTCCCGCGAGATGCTGCGTGACCCGTCAATCGGGCTGGTGGTGCTCGATGAGCTGAACATCGCGCTCAAGCACGGCTACCTCGACCTTGAGCAGGTACTCGCCGACCTGCAAGCCCGCCCTTTGATGCAGCATGTGCTGGTCACCGGGCGCGGCGCCAAACCCGAACTGATTGATCTGGCCGATACCGTGACCGAAATGGGTGTGGTCAAACACGCCTTCCAGGCCGGGATCAAAGCCCAGAAAGGCATCGAATTGTGAGTGTTGAAGTATGAGAGCGTCACGTCATTGCCCGGCGGTGTTGATCGCCGCACCGGCCTCCGGTCAGGGCAAGACCACCGTTACCGCCGCCCTGGCCCGATTGCATCGCAATCAGGGGCGCAAGGTGCGGGTGTTCAAATGTGGCCCGGATTTTCTCGACCCCATGATTCTGGAGCGCGCCAGCGGTGCGCCGGTTTATCAAGTGGATTTGTGGATGGTGGGCGCGGATGAAAGCCGCCGTCTGCTGTGGGAAGCCGCCGGTGAAGCTGACCTGATCCTGATTGAAGGCGTGATGGGCCTGTTCGACGGCACGCCGTCCAGTGCCGATCTGGCGCGGCATTTTGGCGTCCCGGTACTGGGCGTGATTGATGGCACTGCAATGGCCCAGACCTTTGGTGCGCTGGCCCTGGGCCTGGCGCGTTATCAGCCCGACCTGCCGTTTGCCGGGGTGCTGGCCAACCGGGTCGGCACCGTGCGCCATGCGCAGTTGCTCGAAGGCAGCCTGACCGAAGGTTTGCGCTGGTACGGTGCATTGTCCCGCGAGACCGGGATCGAGCTGCCGAGCCGGCACCTGGGCCTGGTGCAGGCCAGCGAACTGAACGATCTGGATGCACGCCTCGACGCGGCAGCCAATGCCTTGGCCAGCACCTGTGAGGTAGCGCTGCCACCGGCGGTCGAGTTTTCGGCGCCTGCGCCGGTCGTGGTCGAGCCATTGCTGGCCGGGGTGCGGATTGCCGTGGCCCGGGATGAGGCGTTTGCCTTCACTTATGGTGCGAGTCTTGACCTGCTGCGGGAGATGGGCGCTGAGCTGGTGTTTTTCTCGCCGATTCGCGACACCTGTTTGCCAGAGGCAGACAGCCTGTACTTGCCTGGCGGCTACCCCGAACTGCATCACCTTGAACTGTCGCGCAATACGCCGATGCTTGAGGCGATTCGTGCTCACCACGCAGCCGGTAAACCGCTGCTGGCCGAATGTGGCGGCATGCTCTACTTGCTGGATGCCTTGACCGATGTCGGGGGGCAGCGTGCCGAACTGGTGGGCTTGCTGGCAGGGGAGGCGACGATGCAAAAGCGTCTGGCCGCATTAGCCTTGCAGGCCGTGGAAATGCCCGAAGGGCTGTTGCGCGGTCACACCTACCATCACTCGCTGACCAGCACAGAACTTGAGCCCATTGCACGGGGGCTGAGCCCCAACGGCGGGCGCGGCGCTGAAGCGGTGTATCGCGAGGGGCGGATGACCGCGTCTTACGTGCACTTTTATTTCCCGTCCAACCCCCCGGCCATTGCCGCGTTACTGGCGCCTTGCGCCGTGAAGGCGCCATGACCGACAACGCGTTTAGCCCTCAGGAGCGTGCGGCTGTCTACCGCGCCATTGCCGAGCGCCGCGACATGCGGCACTTCAGCGGCGGCAGCGTGGCGCCCGAGCTGTTGTCACGGTTGCTGGAAGCGGCGCATCAGGCTCCGAGTGTGGGGCTGATGCAGCCGTGGCGGTTTATCCGCATCACTGACCGTGAGCTGCGCGGCAAGATTCGAGGTCTGGTCGAAGCCGAGCGCATACGCACAGCCGAAGCGCTGGGCCAGCGCTCCGATGAATTCATGACGCTTAAGGTCGAAGGCATCAACGACTGTGCCGAGGTGCTGGTGGCGGCGTTGATGGATGACCGCGAAAAGCACATTTTTGGCCGCCGTACCCTGCCGGAAATGGACATGGCGTCATTGTCCTGTGCCATTCAAAACCTGTGGCTGGCCGCCCGCGTCGAAGGTTTGGGCATGGGCTGGGTGTCGTTGTTCGAGCCTGAGGCACTGGCCGCCCTGCTGGGTTTGCCCGCCGGGGCCAAACCTCTGGCGGTATTGTGTCTGGGCCCGGTTGAAGCCTTTTATCCGGCGCCCATGCTGGTGCTGGAAGGGTGGGCGCAAGCGCGCCCGCTGAGTGAATTGGTGTATGAGAATTATTGGGGAGTAAGTCCATGAGTGTGGCGTTACTGTGCGTCGCCGGGGTGGCGCTGGACGCGTTGTTCGGCGAACCCAGGCGCTGGCATCCGCTGGTCGCGTTTGGCCGCATGGCCGAGCGCATCGAGCAGCGCTTCAATTCGGGTGGTCGTGGCTGGCGCAGCCATGGCGTGACGGCCTGGGTGCTGGCCGTGTTGCCGCTGACGATCCTTGCGACTGCACTTTCATGGCTGCC
>JBILYW010000181.1:0-6677 GCA_044377555.1 Pseudomonas sp. | reverse complement strand
CTGCTGAACCAATTGCTCAAATCCTTGCCGCCTGACGACCCGGTGATCATTGCCGGTGACTTCAACGACTGGAAACAGCAAGGCAACGCCGCCCTCTGCCAACGGGACGACCTGCACGAAGTGTTTGCCCGGCATCACGGGCGACTGGCCAAGACCTACCCCGCACGCTGGCCGCTGCTGCGTCTGGACCGCATCTACCTGCGCAACGCCAGCAGTCACAACCCCGAAATCCTCGGCAACAAACCGTGGACGCATTTATCGGATCACTTGCCGCTGGCGGTTGAGGTGCATTTGTAGCGCGCCTGTGGGAGCGGCCCCGCTCCCACAAAGCACAGGTTTACGCCGGCCGCAGTATCAACACCCCTAACGGCGGCAGATTCAATGCCAGGGACACACTCTGCCCGTGGCTGGGCAGCTCATCGGCCACCACCCCGCCACCATTGCCGTAGTCAGAACCGGCATAGGTGGCCGAGTCACTGTTGATCACCTCTTGCCAGGTACCGGCAAACGGCACACCGATGCGGTAGCCCTCCCGTGGCACCGGGGTAAAATTAGCCACCACCAGCAATGGCGAACCGTCCTTGCTCCAGCGCAGCCAGGCATAAACGCTGTTGGCGGCGTCGTCCCCAATCAACCACTGGAACCCTTGCGCAACGTCGTCCTGCTCATACAGCGCAGGTTGCTCGCGGTACAAGCGGTTCAAATCGCCCACCAGTTTTTGCACGCCACGGTGCTCGGGGTATTGCAGCAAATACCAGTCCAGCTGCTGGTCATGATTCCACTCGCGCCACTGCCCGAATTCGCAGCCCATGAACAGCAGTTTCTTGCCCGGATGGGCCCACATAAAACTCAGATAAGCCCGCAGGTTGGCGAATTTCTGCCAGCGATCGCCGGGCATTTTGTCGATCAGCGAGTGCTTGCCGTGCACCACTTCATCGTGGGAAATCGGCAGGATAAAACGCTCGGTCCAGGCGTACACCAGGCCAAAGCTCAACTCGTTGTGATGATGGGCGCGGTACACCGGGTCTTGCTGGATGTAGTGCAGCGAATCGTGCATCCAGCCCATGTTCCACTTGTACGAAAACCCCAGCCCGCCCTGTTCGGTACTTTGGCTGACCCCCGGCCAGGCCGTGGACTCTTCGGCAATCACCAGCGCCCCGGGAACTTCGTGGGCAACCACGTCATTGAGATGGCGCAAAAACTCGATGGCTTCGAGGTTTTCCCGACCGCCATGGCGATTGGGTACCCACTCACCGGATTTGCGTGAGTAGTCGCGGTACAGCATGGACGCCACCGCATCGACCCGCAGCCCGTCGATATGGAAGTGCTTGAGCCAGTGCAGGGCCGAGGCCAGCATAAATCCATGCACTTCGGTGCGGCCCAGGTTGTAAATCAGCGTATTCCAGTCCTGGTGAAAGCCTTCAAGCGGGTTGGCGTATTCGTACAACGCAGTGCCATCAAATTGCGCCAGCCCGTGTGCATCGTTGGGGAAGTGCGCGGGCACCCAGTCCAGAATCACCCCGATACCGGCGATATGGCAGGCATTGACGAACGCCGCAAAATCATCGGGCGAGCCGTAACGGGCAGTGGGGGCAAATTGCGACAAGGGTTGATAGCCCCAGGAACCGCCGAACGGATGCTCCATGATCGGCATCAGCTCGATATGGGTGAAGCCCAATTGCTGCACATAGGGGATCAGGCGGTCCGCCAGCTCAGGCCAGGTGTACTGACGCGCGATCTCGCCGACATCATCGGCCTCGCACTGCCAGGAGCCCACATGCAGCTCGTAGATGGACAACGGCCGATCATGGCGCTGGAACTGCGCACGGGCTTGCATCCACTCGCCGTCCTGCCAGTCGACGGTCAGGGGCGAGGCGACTCTCGAGGCGGTGTCGGGCGGCAACTGCGTGGCCAGGGCCACCGGGTCAGCCTTGAGCGGCAAAATGCCTTGAGCCCCGAGAATTTCATACTTGTAGGCCTCACCGGCTTGCAGACGCGGTACAAACAGCTCCCACACCCCGCTCGGATGGCGCAGGCGCATGGGGTGCCGACGGCCGTCCCAGCCATTGAAGTCGCCGACCACCGAAACCCGCCGTGCATTGGGCGCCCATACCGCAAAGCGCACACCGGGCACGCCATCAACGTGGGTCAACTGCGCGCCAAAGCAACTGCTCAAATCGCGATGATTGCCTTCTGCAAACAGGTACAGATCCATTTCACCCAGCAGCGGGCCAAAACTGTAGGGATCCTCGCTGATCTGGACAACATCCCCCCAATCAACCTGCAGCACATAGCCACTGGCCTGCGGGAAATGCCCGACAAAGAAGCCGGGCACCTGTGAATGCTCGAGCGGGCCCAGCACTTCACCGCCTTCGCGGGCAAGCACATTGACACTGAGCGCTCCAGGCAAAAAAACCCGGATTGACTGGCCGCCCGCGCCATCGGCGTGGGGCCCCAGCACCGAAAACGGATCGTGATGCTCAGCCCGTGCCAGCGCCTCGATATCCGAGTTTTCGGGTAACAATGAGTCTCTACCTTTACCCGTTTGCTTGCTCGAGCTCATTCTGTTCTCCATTCGGTAAAGGTTATGCATGACGCATGCACGCGTTTATCAATCAACTTGAGCTGTTTCCTACAACTCAGTGACAGAGCAAAGACTAGCTGTTGTCAGACAATCTGTATCCCTAGATTACCGACCTGCGGCCCATGGCAAATGTTCCGGGCATGACACTGCGACATGCACTGGTTTCGCACAATAACAGTGCATTGTGTTGCTTTGAGGTCACTCGCACACCCGCATGCAGGGGGCTACATGGATGGACGGGCACCGCTGCAGGGATCAATGCAAAACGCATGCACAGATACCCTCTGTTGCAACATCACCTCAGTGATTCGGTGGTTTACCTGACTCCGGTCACCTTCCCTCCGGCGCGCCTGGAGTAATGGGGCTCAAAGCCCGCACCAACGGGGATTGACCGGGGTGCAGCACATTGTCGCAGGCAGGCCTCAAAATCCGTCTGATCCGGTTTTAATTCAAATAACTGAGTCTGTTATGCAAACAGTTCGCTGGGCATAGTGCACATGCCTGATGGAGGCTGATGAGCGAAAGACCATGAGCGAACAAATTCCCGTCCAGATACTTGAGTCATTTGAGGCTTCTCGACCCAGAGCCGCAAAAAATAAAAACAAGTCCAGCGACACCATGATTCACACCCGCAGCTTCACTGGCCTGTACCGCACACTCCGGATAGTGGGCACAGGCTTTTTGTTTTTGCTGTTCTTTGGCACGGTTTGGCTGAATTGGGATGGCCGCCAGGCGGTCCTGTGGGACTTGTCTGAAAGCAAGTTTCACATCTTTGGAGCCACCTTCTGGCCCCAGGACTTCATTCTGCTGTCGGCCTTGCTGATCATTGCCGCCTTTGGCCTGTTTGCAATCACGGTCTTTGCCGGCCGGGTGTGGTGCGGTTACACCTGCCCGCAAAGCACGTGGACCTGGCTGTTTATGTGGTGCGAAAAGATCACCGAAGGTGACAGAAACCAGCGCATAAAACTGCAAGCCGCCCCCTGGCGCGTGAACAAGGTCCTGCGCCGTACGGCCAAGCACACGCTGTGGCTAGCCATCAGTGTGATGACCGCACTGACGTTCGTCGGTTACTTCACCCCGGTGCGGCCGCTGGCCACGGAATTGCTAACCCTGGAAATTGCCGGCATCAGCCTGTTCTGGATGCTGTTTTTCACCGGTGCCACCTACATCAGCGCCGGCTGGCTGCGTGAAGCGGTGTGCATGCATATGTGCCCTTATGCCCGCTTCCAGAGCGTGATGTTCGACAAGGACACACTGGCCATTTCCTATGACGTGGCCCGTGGCGAAAGCCGGGGCCCGCGCAAACGCGGGGTTGAGCCCAAGCAGGAAGGTTTGGGCGACTGCATCGACTGCTACATGTGCGTGCAGGTGTGCCCGACCGGGATCGATATCCGCGATGGCTTGCAGATGGAGTGCATCGGTTGCGCGGCCTGTATCGATGCCTGTGATTCGGTGATGGAAAAAATGGGCTACGCCCCCGGCCTGGTGCGCTATACCTCGGAACACGAGTTGCAAGGCGGCAAGACCCACCTGCTGCGCCCCCGCCTGATCGGCTACGCCGTGGTTCTGGTAGTGATGATCGGAGCGCTGGTGGTGGCCCTGAACCAGCGCACCATGGTGTCGCTGGATGTGATCAAGGACCGTGGGCTGTTCCGCGAGAACAGCCAGGGCCAGATCGAGAACATCTACAGCCTTAAAATCATCAACAAGACCCAGGAACCACAGAACTATCGGGTGTCCCTGCAAGACAGCGAAGACTTCCAGCTGCAGGGCAAAACCGAACTGGCCCTGGCCCCCGGCGAGATTGTCGATGTGCCGGTGTCTGTTGCCCTGCTGGCCGACCGCCCGAAAAGCAGCTCGCAGACCATCGAATTTGTGGTCACCGACACCGATGAGCCGGATGTGCGCAGCGTGGCCAAAAGCCGTTTCGTTGCCCCATTGAATCGTTAGACTGCACATTTTCCGGGTGGGAGCGGGCTTGCTCGCGATAGGATCACTGCGGCTTATCAGAAACACCGCAGCGCCTGTATCGCCAGCAAGCCCGCTCCCACAATCACAGCAAGCAGTGCCGCAAGCCCCTTCGGACCGAGCCTTATCCCATGAAACGCTACGAAAAATTCGCCGACGATATTGCTGAACTGATCCGCTCAGGGGTGCTCGGGCCCGGTCAGCGCGTGCCTTCGGTGCGCTATGCCAGCCAGACCTACGGCGTCAGCCCCTCGACGGTGTTTCAGGCCTATTACCTGCTGGAGCGTCGAGGCCTGATTCGGGCCAAGCCGCGTTCGGGCTATTTCGTCAATGTGCATGCGCCAACGCCTTTTTCCGAACCGGTGTTCAGCAGCCATGTCACCGAGTCCACCCAGGTGGATGTCAGCGCCCTGGTTTTTTCGGTGCTGGACTCGATCAAAGACCCCCACACGGTACCGTTCGGCTCGGCCTTCCCCAGCCCGATGCTGTTTCCTCTGCAACGTCTGGCCCGCTCGATGGCCACCGCCAGTCGCGAAATGGACCCGCGCATGGTGGTCACCGACATGTCCCCCGGCAACCCGCAGCTGCGGCGGCAAATCGCCCTGCGCTACATGGTCGGCGGGCTGATGCTGCCCATGGAGGAACTGCTGATTACCAATGGCGCGCTGGAGGCCCTGAACCTGTGCCTGCAAGCCGTCACCGAGCCCGGCGACCTGGTGGCCATTGAAGCCCCGGCGTTTTACGCCTGCCTGCAAGTGCTGGAACGGCTCAAGCTCAAGGCGGTGGAAATTCCGGTGCATCCCCGTGATGGCATCGACCTCGGGGTACTGGCACAAACCCTGGAGCGCCATCCGATCAAGGCTGTGTGGTGCATGACCAGCTTTCAGAACCCCATTGGCGCGACCATGCCCGAGGCCAAAAAGCAGGCCCTGGTCGAGCTGCTGCGCGGCCATCAGGTACCGTTGATCGAAGACGATGTGTACGCCGAGCTGTATTACGGCCAGCACGCGCCGAAGCCGGCCAAGGCGTTTGATACCGAAGGGCTGGTGATGCATTGCGGCTCGTTTGCCAAAAGCCTGGCCCCGGGGTACCGCATTGGCTGGGTGGCTGCGGGGCGTTACGCGCAGAAAATCGAGCGGCTCAAACTGATGACTTCGCTGTGCGCGTCGATGCCGGCCCAGGCCGCCATCGCAGACTACTTGCAGCACGGCGGTTACGACCGCCACCTGCGCAAACTGCGCTATGCCCTGGAGGAGCAACAGAGCGCGATGCTGGCCGCAATTGCCCGCTACTTCCCGGCCCAGACCCGGGTCAGCCAGCCCTCGGGCGGCTACTTCCTGTGGCTGGAACTGCCGGAGCAAATGGACTCGCTAAAGCTGTTCCAGATGGCCCTGGCCCAGGGCATCAGCATTGCGCCGGGCCCGATCTTCTCGGCCACCCAGCGCTTTCGCAATTGCATCCGCCTGAACTACGGCAGCCCGTGGGACGAGGCCAGCGAGAAAGCCATGGAAACCCTGGGCAAGATTGTGCGTTCGTTTTAGACAAACGCCAAACTCTCTGTGGGAGCGAGCCTGCTCGCGATGGCCTCACCTCGGTCGGCCTGCCAGACCGTGTCGTCTGCATCGCGAGCAAGCCCGCTGCCACAAGGGAATGAGGAGTGATTCAAGACTTAGCCCGGCATACAGGTGAAATCCGCCGTGCGGGCCACTTCCTTGCCGTGGCCGTCGACCAGGGTCGCGCTGATCTCTGGCCCAAGGCTCGACTCGATCAGCTCGTAACGCTCACCGGCCTTGAACCCGCTGTAGTTGACCTTGCCCTGGCAATCCACCTCGTTTTCATCCCCCGTGGCGCCTTCGAACAAGGTCACGTCCAGGCGGTGGGCGCCGGGAGTGACTTCAAAGTAACGGCCATCGTTAATGTTTTTACCGTCTACCCGTTCCGCCATCAGGTCACTGTTGCCCTCCTCTTTAAGGCCGATCCAGGCTTCGCCCGCATCTTGTTTTGGCATGGGCCCGGCACAGGCCGACAGCAACAGCACCAGGCTCAGGGACGGGAGCAGCAGCAGGGGTTTAAGAGTCATCGCAAGTACGCCTCGCAGGGAGAACCAAAAAGTACGACAGGTACA
>JBILYW010000179.1:0-6690 GCA_044377555.1 Pseudomonas sp. | reverse complement strand
CCAATGATGCGGCGGGTGATGTCACGAATTCGCCGGTTCTCACGCAACGATACGATCCGCCCCCCCTGCTCCAGAGAGCACACTGATACCAGGCACGCCAACTGGCTACGGTCATGCAGCACAAAGTTGCAGTCCAGATCGCGCAGCCCCTCCCCCGCATGACGCAATATTTCAGCCGTCAGCTCGCTCTGGCCCAAGCGCTGAAACGGACACCCAAGCAGCTCCAGCCCCACCCGGAACAGCTGCCGGGCGTACTGGTTCAGTGCCTTGATCCGGCCCTGACCGTCGAGCACCACCAGGCCTTCGTTGAGTACCTCCAGCACGCTTTTTTGCTCTTCGAGCAATGCCTGAAGCGCCAACTGGCGCGAGACAGCTTCGGCCGCCGCCTGAACCGTGCCCAACGTATGAAAGTGAAACCAGCCCGGTTCAGCAGTCAGCGTCAGCATGCCCAGGGTTTTGCCTTCGGCATCGCGGATCGGCGCGGCGGCGCAGTGCATGCGGCGCTGACGCAAGCCAACGGCGAAATTTTCCTCGGCCAGCACGTACATCAAACGGTCTTCAGCCAGCGCCAGCCCCGTGCAGTTGGTGCCCTGGACCGACTCCAGCAAACGGCTGCCGATCGGCGTCAGGTCCAGGCCGCAAAAGTGCAGCGTGACCCCGTCAGCATCGGTGAGGTTGATGTGCCCCCGGGGGTTGTAAGCCAGCAACCCAGTCATGACCTGCGCTGCGGCGCCGATCAGCACGCGGTTGCGGGCCAGCCTGGCCGCCACCTCCTGAGCGGTGACAACACTGTATTCGTAGTCCTGCGGGTCGATGCCGGCAATCACGCTGCGCCGCCACGAATCCCAAATAACCTGCCGGACGCCCACGGGCCGTGAAGCCCCTCCACTGAGGCACGTCAACCACGCAAGCTCCAGCTCGGCGATAGGGCCATCACTCAATGAGGATGGGCCCAGCGCGGTGATGTAATTGAGGTCTTCGCAACTGAACGTCATGGGCTGATCAACCGTCATTGGGCACCGTTTTAATGTTCATGTTTTAGACATGTCAGCATAGACATGTCTAAAACATGAACATGATTTTCTTGGGAATATAATTTTCATACTTAAATATCAATAAGTTATTGATTGGCACAGCCTTTGCTCCTGTGTTGTTGCGCACAACTCATTCCCCACTGTTCAGTCACGTGCGAACAACAATAAAAAGGAGTCACTGTATGAGCACAGTTAAAACCATCCGCCTGGGTCTTATCGGAGCTGGCCGCATGGGCAGCTTTCACGGCCAGACCGCCGCGTTGAACATCCCCGGCGCCAGCCTGGTCGCCATAGCCGACCCGACGCCGGGCCAGGCCGCACGGCTGGCCGCAACCCTCGGCGTGCAACGGGTGTATACCGACCCGCAGCAACTGCTCGATGACCCTGAAGTGGATGGCATCCTGATCGCCGCCCCGGCCCGCAGCCATGCCGAGCTGGTGATCAGCGCCGCAGAGGCTGGCAAAGGCATATTTTGCGAAAAACCCATGGCCATCACCCTCGACGAGGCTGACCGCGCCATCGCGGCTGCAGCCAAGGCCAACGTGACACTGCAGGTAGGTTTCAACCGCCGTTTTGTCCGGGGTTTTCGCGAGGCTCACCTGGACGTGGTCGCTGGCCGCATCGGCACCCCGCAACTGCTGCGTTCCCTGACCCGCGACCCGGGCCTGAGCAACCCCGCGGGTGTGCCGCAGTGGACGATTTTTCTGGAAACCCTGATTCATGACTTCGACACCCTGCGCTATCTGAACCCGGGCGCAAAAGCGGTCGAGGTCTTTGTCATGGCGGATGCCCTGGTGGCTCCTGCCTACAAGACCAAGGGGCTGCTCGACACGGCAGTGGTGACCATTCGCTTTGATAACGGCGCAATTGCCATCGCCGAAGCCAACTTCCAGGCGGTGTACGGCTACGATGTTCGCGGCGAAGTGTTCGCCAGTGCCGGCATGCTGACCATGGGCAGCATCACCCGGTCGGACAAGGTCAGCTACCTGGCCGAAGGCATCCAGGCAAACACCCAGCGCATGGACACTGACCTGCTGCGCGACGCCTACATCGCCGAACTCACGCACTTTGTCGACTGCCTGCGCACCGGCAACCAGCCGCTGGCCAGCGGTGAAGATGCCCGCGCCGCCCTGGCAATTGCCCGGGCCTGTATCGAGTCCGTCCAGTCGGGCCAACCTGTGCGTCTTTGAGGAGTAACCCCATGAGTTTTATCCCGTTCAAACTGGCGATCAGCGCAGAGATGGTGTTCCTCGACCTGCCGTTCAGCGAGCGCGTCAAACGTATTCATGCGCTGGGTTTCAGCGCTGAAATCTGGGACTGGACCAACAAGGACATCGACGCCCTGGTGGCCACGGGCGCGGACTTCACCTCCATGACCGGCTATATCTCGGGCAACCTGACCGACCCCGACGGCATAGCGCAGTTGCTCGATAGCGCCCGGGAATCACTGGGCGTCGCCGCCCGGCTCAAGTGCCCCAGCCTCAACCTGCACGGCACGGGACTGGGCGACAGGGGGTTGCCGGTCAAACCGGTGACCCATACCACCCCGCGCATGTGGCTGAGCGCCTGCAAGACCCTGGAACAGATCGCCCGATTGGGCGAAGACGCCGGCAAAGTATTTTTGCTGGAAAACCTCAACACCCGGGTGGACCACCCCGGCACCCCTTTCGCCCGGGCCAAAGACACCCTGACCCTGATCGAGGCCGTAGACAGCCCGCATCTGAAAATGAACCTGGACCTTTATCACGCCCAGATTGGCGAGGGAAACCTGATCGAGCTGATCCAGCGCGCAGGCCCGGCCATCGGTGAAATCCAGGTAGCCGATGTGCCCGGACGTATGGAACCCGGCACCGGTGAGATACATTACCCCGCCATTGCCAGGGCCCTGCACGGCATTGGCTACAGCGGTGTCGTCGGCCTTGAAGGCTGGGCTTCGGGTGACAGCCAGGCCGCCATTGAGCGCTTTCGCCAGGCTTTCACTCTGGAGTAACCGCCCGCCAACGCCTGCGGGTAGTTCGCCAGTACCTGATAACAATAAAAAGGAAAACCATCATGCGCTGCCACACTCTTGTTTTGGCCCCCCTGTTATTGCTCGCCAGTACCTGGGCCTGTGCTGACTACCGCATCGGCGTCAGCATTGCCAAAGTCGACGATAACTTCATGACCTACATACGCAGCGGGCTGCAAGACGCCGCCAAAAGCGAAAACATCCAGATCCAGTTCGTCGACGCTCAAGGCGATGTGGTTCGTCAGCTCAATCAGGTTCAGGACTTCCTCAGCCAGAAAGTCGATGCGGTGATCGTGTTGCCCGCCGACACCGGTGGCACAGCGCGCATGACCCAGGCCGCTGTCGAGGCAAAAATTCCGCTGGTGTACGTCAATCGTCACCCGGACACCAAGGTGCTGCCCAAAGGCGTAGCCACTGTCGCCTCAAATGACATTGAGGCAGGCGAACTGCAAATGCGTTTTCTGGCCGAAAAAATGGGTGGTAAAGGTACCGTGGCGATCATCAAGGGCGACCTGGCCCAGAACGCCACCCACGACCGTACCGAAGGTGTCAAACAGGTGCTCAAGGGCTACCCCGACATCAAGATAGTCGAAGAACAAAGCGCCGAATGGCAGCGTAACAAAGGCATGGACCTGACCAGCAACTGGCTGTTGGCCGGGACTGATTTTGATGCCGTGATCGCCAACAACGACGAAATGGCGATTGGTGCCGCCATGGCCTTGCAACAGGCCGGAAAGGGCAAGGGCGAGATCCCGGTTGTGGGTATCGACGGCCTGCCTGATGGCCTGGCAGCCATCAAGCGCGGGCTGCTCGCCGCGTCTGTGTTTCAAGACCCCAAAGCCCAGTCGACCCAGGCCATCGTTGTCGCGCTGAAGATGATCAAGGGCGAGCCGGTCGAGGCCGAAACATGGGTGCCGTTCAAGCTGATCACACCCGATCAGGTGGCCGTGTACGAGCAGCGTTTCAAATAGGCGCGAGCCTGCAATTCAAGCCTGCTCGCTGTGAACCACCACCAGCAACTGCGCTTGCTGCTCACCCACCGAACGGATTCGGTGGGGTTTCTGCGCGTTGAAATGCAGCGCATCCCCCCGGTTTAGCAGCACACGCTCGGTCATGAAATCCACCTCTACCTGCCCCTCGTGAACGAATAAAAACTCTTCACCCGTGTGCTCCTTGAAGGCCTTGTCGATGAAATCGGCGGGCGGGTAAATCATGAAAGGCAGCATGCTGCGCTCCCCCACCTGACGGGCCAGCACCGCGTAGCCCAGGCTCTGGTCATTGGCGGCCAGCGACTGACGCTCATCGCTGCGCACCAGGCTGTAGCTGTCGAGCCTGGCGCTTTCTTCGCTGAACAATTCTTCGACTTTCACATTCAGCGCTTTGGCCAGTTTCAGGGCCGCCGCAATCGACGGCGTGTTCAGCCCGCGCTCGATTTTCGACAGATAACTCTTGGTCATGCCGGATTTTTCGGCCAGGACCTCAAGGCTTATCCCGAGTTTTTTTCTTAGTAATTTCAATCGGATAGACATAAAAAACAGTTAACTCAAGAAAAAGGAAACGACCCACGCTTGCTAATGACACATTGTGTCATATAGGATCTTTCGTGTCATTTGCAGTCACCCATGCCCTCCCCCGCAGATGAGTGAATGGCGCACTCGACGCTTAATGAACGCATCAGAGGACACCTTTATGCCCAAGACACTCGCACTCCCCAAAGACCAGCTGGTCCAGCAAGCCCTGAGTCAAATGCAACAAACCCTGGCGGATAATACGTGGACTGACCGGCAAAAGCTGGCACTCACCTGCCGTATTTTGTTCGAAAACGGCCACGACTCCGGCCTGGCCGGGCAAATAACTGCCCGTGGCCCGCAGCCCGGCACCTACTACACCCAGCAATTGGGCCTGGGTTTCGATGAAATCAGTGCGGGCAATCTGCTGCTGGTCAACGAGGATCTGCAAGTCCTCGAAGGTCACGGCATGCCAAACCCGGCCAACCGCTTCCACAGCTGGGTGTACCGCGCCCGACCGGACGTGAACTGCATCATTCATACCCACCCGACCCACGTCAGCGCGTTGTCGATGCTGGAAGTTCCCCTACAGATTTCGCACATGGACCTGTGCCCGCTGTATGACGACTGCGCATTCCTCGAAGGCTGGCCGGGTGTACCGGTGGGCAACGAAGAAGGCGAGCTGATTGCCGGTGCACTGGGCAACAAACGGGCGGTGCTGCTTTCCCATCACGGTCAATTGTCGACCGGGGCCAGCATTGAAGAAGCCTGCGTGATTGCGCAACTGATCGAACGGGCCGCCAGGCTGCAATTGCTGGCCATGGCTGCCGGCGAAATCAAGCCGATCAAGCCGGAACTGGGCCGCGAAGCCCATGACTGGATTGCCCGGCCAAAACGCCACACCGCGGCATTCAACTACTACGTCCGGCAAAACCTGCGTCGGCATGCCGACTGCCTGAACTGACTCCCACTTCCCCAAGGACTTCGACATGTCGACCCCTGATATCCACGGCATCATCGGCTACACCATCACCCCGTTTTCCGCTGACGGCGAACAGCTGGACCTTGAAGCGCTCGGGCACTCCATCGACCGCCTGATCGACAGCGGCGTCCATGCCATTGCCCCACTGGGCAGCACGGGCGAAGGCGCCTACCTGAGTGACAGCGAATGGGACCGGGTATGCGAATTCAGCATCCAGCATGTGGCCAAACGCGTGCCAACTATCGTCAGCGTCTCTGACTTGACCACGGCCAAAGCGGTTCGCCGCGCGCGTTACGCCCAGGCCCGGGGCGCCGATGTGGTCATGGTGCTGCCGGCGTCCTACTGGAAGCTCAGCGAAAGTGAAATCCTCGCCCACTACCAGGCTATCGGCAGCAGCATCGACCTGCCGATCATGCTTTATAACAACCCGGCCACCAGCGGCACGGACATGTCGCCAGAGCTGATCCTGCGGATTTTCAATGCCGTGGCAAACGTCACCATGGTCAAGGAGAGCACGGGGGATATCCAGCGCATGCACCGCCTGCATCTGTTGGGCGAGGGGCAAGTGCCGTTTTACAACGGCTGCAATCCACTGGCACTGGAAGCCTTTGCCGCAGGCGCAAAAGGCTGGTGCACCGCAGCCCCCAACCTGATTGCGGAGCTTAATCTGGCGCTGTACGCAGCGGTTCAGGCCAATGATCTGCAACAGGCCCGGGCACTGTTCTACCGTCAGCTGCCGTTACTGGATTTCATCCTCAAGGGCGGTCTGCCGGCAACCATCAAGGCCGGGTTGCGCAGCACCGGGCTGGAGGTCGGCAACCCGCGCCTGCCTGTATCGGCACTGAACCCGGGCGCCAGCCTCCAGTTGCAAAACCTGATCGGCAACCTGCGCTGAGCGGGTTTCTGGACAAACCGATGCTGTAGCTCCATTTACACCCTGAACTCGATGCAACGCCTGTAGATACTCTGTTCCCGGTCAAGCACTGGCGAAGTGTTGCTCGCTAAACGGCTTGGCCGGATCAAAGGCGTCCGGGGCGGCAGGCCGGTCTGTTTGGTGTCGGGGTCTGCGAGACTCGCACATCTCCTCTGTGGGAGCGGGCTTGCTCGCGATGCAAGCGGCGCGGTATTTGAGTTGAATCGCGCCGATGCCATCGCGAG
>JBILYW010000180.1:0-6690 GCA_044377555.1 Pseudomonas sp. | reverse complement strand
CTGAGCCGCACTAGCTCCCACCGCAAGGCTATGTTTCAAAACATGGCAGTGTCGTTGTTTGAGCACGAGCTGATCAAAACGACTCTGCCGAAAGCCAAAGAATTGCGTCGCGTTGCTGAGCCGCTGATTACTCTGGCCAAGAATGATTGTCTGGCTAACCGCCGTCTGGCCTTCGACCGTACGCGTTCGAAAGCCATCGTTGGTAAGCTGTTCAACGATCTGGGCAAGCGTTATGCAACTCGTGAGGGTGGCTACCTGCGCATCCTCAAGTGCGGTTTCCGTGCTGGCGACAACGCGCCTATGGCGTACGTCGAGTTGGTTGATCGTCCAGTTGGCGGTGAAGCTGTATCCGCTGAGTAAGACGTCAGTCTCTACAAAGAACCGGGCCTAGTGCCCGGTTTTTTGTGTCTGTATTATTAGTAATATCTATTGATGATGATCAATTAATGCATTTGCCCATATAAGATTCATGGTCAATACTCCCTCTCAGCCGATTAGCCGGCAGCATCAAGACTGACTGAGGAAGGAATAGCATGAGCCAGACCAAAACGCTTACGACCGCCAGCGGCGCACCTGTTGCTGATAACCAGAACTCCCGATCGGCCGGGCCTCGTGGCCCCTTGTTGCTCGAAGATTTTCACCTGATTGAAAAGCTCGCGCACTTTAACCGCGAAAACATTCCAGAGCGTCGTGTGCACGCCAAAGGCTCAGGCGCCCACGGCACCTTTACGTTGACCCGCGACATGGCTCAATACAGCAGTGCCAAGCTGTTTGACACCATCGGCAAGCAAACTCCGACCTTTTTACGCTTCTCAACAGTAGGTGGTGAGCGCGGTTCGGCAGACACCGAGCGCGACCCTCGTGGTTTTGCACTCAAGTTTTATACCGAAGAAGGCAACTGGGACATCGTGGGCAATAACACGCCTGTGTTCTTTATTCGAGACCCGCTGAAATTTCCGGATTTTATCCACACCCAAAAACGTCTGCCGCAAAGCAACCTGAAAAGTGCGCAGATGATGTGGGATTTCTGGTCGCACTCGCCTGAGTCCCTGCACCAGGTCACGATCCTGTTTTCTGATCGCGGGATTCCTGATGGCTACCGCCATATGCACGGTTTCGGCAGCCACACCTATAGCCTGATCAACGCTGCGGGTGAGCGTCACTGGGTCAAGTGGCACTACAAAACCAAGCAAGGCATCAAGAATCTTCCCCCGGCTGAAGCGGCACGTCTTGCCGGTACTGATCCGGACTATGCTCAACGCGACCTGTTTGGTGCCATTGAGCGTGGTGACTTCCCGAAATGGCGCGTCTGCATGCAGATCATGACTGAAGCGCAAGCGGCGGCTCATTACGAAAACCCGTTTGACGTGACCAAGACCTGGTCGCAGAAAGAGTTCCCGTTGATTGAAATCGGTGAGCTGGAGTTGAACCGCAATCCGCTTAATTACTTCGCCGAAGTCGAGCAAGCTGCGTTTGGCCCCAGCAATATGGTCCCGGGTGTCGGTCTGTCTCCTGACCGCATGCTGCAAGGCCGCGTGTTCGCTTACGCGGATGCCCATCGTTACCGTGTAGGCACTAACCACCAGCACCTGCCTATCAACGCACCGCGGGTGCCTGTGCATAACTATCAGCGTGATGGCGCGATGGCTTTTGGCAACAATGGTGGTGCTGCGCCGAACTATGAGCCCAACAGCTTCGCTGATGCGCCAAAACAAGCGCCACAGTACGCTGAGCCACCTTTGGCTCTCAGTGGTGCTGCTGATCGCTACGATCATCGCGTTGACAGCGATTACTACAGTCACGCCGGTGCGCTGTTCCGCCTGATGAATGACGAGCAGAAGGCCCTGTTGATCAACAACATTGCAGGCGCCATGGGCGGGGTTTCGGACGATGTTGTGCAGCGTCAGCTGCAACACTTCTACAACGCCGATCAGGCTTACGGTGACGGTGTCGCCAAAGCGCTGGGTGTAATGGCTAAGTAAGTCTAAGTGAGAAGCAGAACCGCCCTCAATAGGGCGGTTTTTGCGTTATTTAGGTCTGTTTTCTCTACAAATGCAGGATTTTATAGCGATTGAGTCGTGACCTCTCAGTCAGCTTGGTTCAAACTACAGGCTTTCAAGCAGGGAGATGTGCGGCAATGCAAGGGCACCCGGACGTAATCGATTACCTCAACACGTTGCTCACCGGCGAGCTGGCTGCACGTGACCAATATTTTGTCCATTCCCGCATGTACGAGGACTGGGGATTTACCAAGCTGTACGAACGCATCAATCACGAGATGGAAGAAGAGGCACAACACGCTGATGCATTGATGCGCCGGATTCTGATGCTGGAAGGCACTCCGCGCATGCGCCCGGATGACCTGGATGTGGGCACCACTGTGCCTGAGATGTTCGCTGCAGACCTGCGCCTTGAGTACAAGGTGCGTGCGGCGCTGTGCAAAGGCATCGCGCTGTGTGAGTTGCACAAAGACTACGTGAGCCGCGACATGCTGCGTATTCAGCTGGCAGACACCGAAGAGGATCACACCTACTGGCTCGAGAAGCAGTTGGGTCTGATCAAAACCATCGGTCTGCAGAACTACCTGCAATCTCAGTTCTGATTTAGGTTCGAAATCTGTAGTCACGTGGCCACAGGTAAGAGCGAATATCAGCGAACACTAAAAAGCCCCTGCTATCTCTCGATGGCAGGGGCTTTTTCGTAGCGTGATTTAATCCCTGTCGCGTATCAGCAGTGGCTTCAGATAGAAGCCGGTATGGGATTGGCTCATCTCGGCCACTTCTTCCGGTGTGCCGGTTGCAATGATCTGCCCACCTTTGGAGCCGCCTTCAGGTCCAAGATCCACCAACCAGTCAGCGGTCTTGATCACGTCCAGGTTGTGCTCGATCACCACTACGGTATTGCCGTGATCGCGCAGTCGATGCAGCACATCCAGCAACTGCTGGATATCAGCAAAGTGCAAACCGGTTGTAGGTTCATCGAGGATATAGAGTGTCTTGCCGGTATCACGCTTGGACAGTTCGCGGGACAACTTCACCCGTTGTGCCTCACCGCCTGACAGTGTCGTGGCGGACTGTCCCAGCTTGATGTACGACAGACCTACATCCATCAGCGTTTGCAGCTTGCGCGCCAATGCAGGTACGGCATCGAAGAACACACGAGCTTCTTCGATGGTCATCTCCAGCACTTCATGGATGTTCTTGCCCTTGTACTTGATCTCAAGGGTCTCACGGTTATAGCGCTTGCTCTTGCACACATCGCAAGGCACGTAGATGTCCGGCAGAAAGTGCATTTCTACCTTGATCAAGCCATCGCCCTGACAGGCTTCGCAACGTCCGCCCTTCACGTTGAAGGAGAAACGTCCCGGGCCATAGCCCCGTGAGCGGGATTCGGGCACGCCGGAAAACAACTCGCGTATCGGAGTAAACAGCCCGGTGTAAGTCGCAGGGTTGGAGCGAGGCGTACGGCCAATCGGGCTCTGGTCGATGTCCACGACCTTGTCCAGGTGCTCAAGCCCTTTGATGCTGTCGTGGGCCGCGGCTTCGAGGGTGGTTGCACCGTTCAGTGCCGTAGCGCTGAGCGGGTAGAGCGTGTTGTTGATCAGTGTCGATTTGCCCGAGCCAGAAACCCCTGTCACGCAGGTCAGCAGCCCCAGTGGGATTTCCAGATCCACATTGCGCAAGTTATTGCCGCGTGCGCCTTTGAGCGACAGCGTCAGTTTCTTGTTGCGTGGCGTGCGCTTGGCCGGAACAGGAATCTTCACCCGGCCCGACAGGTACTTGCCGGTCAGTGAGTCAGGGTGCGCCATCACCTCGGCCGGCGTGCCCTGGGCGACGATATGGCCGCCATGCACACCTGCACCGGGGCCGATATCAACCACATAATCGGCCAGTCGAATGGCATCCTCGTCGTGCTCCACCACGATTACCGTGTTGCCGATATCGCGCAGATGCTTGAGGGTGCCCAGCAAGCGATCGTTATCACGCTGGTGCAGGCCAATGGAGGGCTCGTCGAGGATGTACAGCACTCCCACCAGGCCTGCGCCAATCTGGCTGGCCAGACGAATACGCTGGGCTTCACCGCCAGACAGGGTGTCGGCGCTTCGATCCAGTGACAGATAGTCCAGCCCCACATTCACCAGGAACTGCAGGCGCTCGCGAATTTCCTTGAGGATCTTGTCCGCAATTTCGCCACGACGCCCGGTCAGGCTCAGGGTGCTGAAGTACTCAGTGGCATCACCAATAGGCATATTGGTCACGGCCGGCAGGGTTTTTTCACCGACCCACACATGGCGGGCTTCGCGACGCAAGCGGGTGCCGCGGCAATCCGGGCAGGCCTGTGTGCTCAGGAACTTGGCCAGTTCCTCGCGTACCGTGGCCGACTCGGTTTCGCGATAACGGCGCTCAAGGTTGGGGACGATGCCTTCAAATGGATGCGCCCGCTTCACGATGTCACCGCGATCATTCAGATAGCGGAAATCAACATTTTGCGTGCCGCTGCCGTACAGGATGACCTTTTGCTTGTCGGCCGCAAGCTCGCTGAACGGCACTTCAAGACTGAAATCGTAATGCTTGGCCAGCGCCCCGAGCATCTGGAAGTAATAAACATTGCGCCGGTCCCAGCCACGTATCGCGCCTTCGGCCAGCGTCAACTCACCATTGACCAGGCGCTTGATGTCGAAAAACTGCTTAACCCCCAGTCCGTCACAGGTCGGGCAGGCGCCAGCCGGGTTGTTGAAGGAAAACAGCTTGGGTTCCAGCTCGCTGATTGCGTGGCCACAAATCGGGCAGGCGAAGCGCGCGGAGAAAATCATCTCTTCGCCAGGCTCGTCGTCCATCGGTGCGACCAGGGCAATGCCGTCGGCCAGTTTCAGTGCGGTCTCGAATGACTCGGCCAGGCGCTGTTGCAGGTCGGCACGCACTTTAAAGCGGTCGACCACCACATCAATGGTGTGCTTCTTCTGCTTGTCGAGTTTAGGCAGTTCGTCCAGCTCGCAGAGCTTGCCGTTGACCCGGGCCCGCACAAAGCCCTGTGCGCGCAGCTCTTCAAATACAGAAAGATGCTCACCCTTGCGCTCGCGAATCACCGGTGCCAGCAGCATTAGCTTGCTGCCTTCAGGCTGCGCCAGCACCAGGTCGACCATTTGGCTGACGGTCTGGGCTTCCAGAGGGATATCGTGATCCGGGCAGCGGGGGATACCTACGCGGGCATACAGCAGGCGCAGGTAATCGTAAATTTCGGTGATGGTGCCGACCGTGGATCGCGGGTTATGCGAGGTCGATTTCTGCTCGATGGAAATCGCGGGCGACAGGCCTTCGATGGTATCGACGTCAGGCTTTTCCATCATCGACAGGAACTGCCGGGCATAGGCTGACAGCGACTCGACATAACGCCGCTGACCTTCGGCATACAACGTGTCAAACGCCAGGGATGATTTGCCGGAGCCAGACAGTCCGGTGATGACGATCAGTTTGTCCCTTGGCAGGGTCAGGTCGATGTTCTTCAAGTTGTGGGTTCGTGCCCCACGTATCAGGATCTTGTCCACTGCGGCCTCGCTTGGCGGGCATAACATAAACGAATGAGTATACGGATCTGTGCGAAAGCTGTGCAGGCCCTTGATGGCACGATGTCATTCAAGCAGCCTTTATAACTTTTGCGTGACAAAGCGTCGCGCTTCTCTCGTGTGTGTGCTGTTACTCGATGGGACTGGTAGAATCGCCGCCGGTTCACATGAGGTTTTTCCATGCACGATCCCCACAGCGAACGCATGAGTGGCAGCGAGACCCGAGCAGCAAGCGGTCTGGCCCTGGTGTTCGCCTTCCGTATGCTAGGCATGTTTATGGTGTTGCCGGTGCTGGCAACCTATGGGATGGACCTCGCCGGTGCGACCCCGGCCCTGATTGGTCTGGCAATTGGCGCTTATGGCCTGACCCAGGCGATTTTCCAGATTCCGTTCGGCATGATTTCCGACCGCATCGGTCGGCGTCCCGTGATCTACCTGGGGTTGATTGTCTTCGCCTTGGGCAGTGTTCTGGCGGCCAACTCCGATTCGATTTGGGGCGTTATTGCCGGACGTATCCTGCAAGGTGCAGGTGCGATTTCTGCTGCTGTCATGGCACTGCTTTCAGACCTCACCCGCGAACAGCATCGCACCAAAGCCATGGCAATGATCGGCATGACCATTGGATTGTCGTTTGCCGTAGCGATGGTTGTGGGGCCGTTGCTGACCCGTGCTTTCGGGTTGTCGGGGCTGTTCCTGGCGACGGGCGCAATGGCGCTGGTGGGGATCGTGATCGTGATGTTCATGGTGCCGCGCTCGACCGGTACCTTGCAGCATCGAGAGTCTGGCGTGGCCAGGCAGGCCCTGTTGCCGACCTTGCGCCATCCCGACCTGCTGCGTCTGGACCTTGGCATTTTTGTGCTACATGCCATGTTGATGTCGAGCTTCATCGCTTTACCGCTGGCGCTGGTGGAAAAAGCCGGACTGCCTAAAGAGCAGCACTGGTGGGTGTACCTGACCGCGCTGCTGATTTCTTTCTTCGCCATGATCCCGTTCATTATCTATGGCGAAAAGAAACGCAAAATGAAACGAGTTTTACTCGGTTCCGTCGCGACGTTGATGCTCACTGAGCTATTCTTCTGGCAGTTCGGCGACAGCTTGCGCGCATTGGTGATCGGCACTGTGGTGTT
>JBILYW010000178.1:0-6709 GCA_044377555.1 Pseudomonas sp. | reverse complement strand
ACTACGTAGGCGAAGTCGGTTCGAACCTGCACGGCGGCTACGACCATGACCGCACGGCGCGCTATAGCGACCAGTTCGGCCTGGGCACGCACCTGGACCTGCAGAAGATCCTGGGCTGGGAAGATGCAGAGTTCAAGCTGACGATTACCCAGCGCAGCGGTAATAACATCAGCAACGACCGCATCAACGACCCACGCGTGGGCGGGTTCACCTCGGCCCAGGAAGTCTGGGGCCGTGGCCAGACCACACGTCTGACCCAGATGTGGTACCAGCAGAAATTCTTCGACCAGAAACTCGACATCAAGGTCGGGCGTTTCGGCCAGGGTGAGGACTTCAACACCTTCCCGTGCGACTTCCAGAACCTGGCGTTCTGCGGTTCGCAGGTCGGCAACTGGGCCGGCAGCATCTGGTACAACTGGCCCGTCAGCCAGTGGGCGCTGCGGGTCAAATACCACCTGACGCCCGAGCTGTATGCACAGGTCGGCGCCTATGAGCAGAACCCTTCGAACCTGGACCGCGGCAACGGCTTCAAGCTTAGCGGCAGCGGCACCCAAGGCGCGGTGCTGCCGATCGAACTGGTGTGGACGCCAAAAATCAATGGCCTGCCAGGGGAATATCGTGCGGGTTACTACTACAGTAATGCCAAAGCAACAGATGTTTACAAAGATTCCAACGGCCAGCCGGCTGCCCTGAGCGGCGAAGCCTATCGCAGCAGTTCGAGCAAGCACGGGATGTGGCTGGGCGTGCAACAGCAGCTCACTACCCGCGCCAGCGATCAGTCGAGGGGCTTGAGTGTGTTTGCCAATGCCACCCTGCACGACAAGAAAACCAACGCCGTGGACAACTATGTCCAGGCGGGCGTCGTCTACAAAGGCGTATTCGATGCACGTCCCAAGGACGACATCGGCTTTGCCATGGCACGGGTTCACGTCAACCCGGCCTATCGCAAAAACGCCCAGGCCACCAATCAGGCCCGAGCCATTTACGACTTCGACAACCCGGACTACCTGCCACCTCAGGACACTGAGTACAGCGCCGAACTGTATTACGGCGTGCACGTGACCAACTGGCTGACCGTTCGACCGAACCTGCAATACATCCGCCACCCGGGTGGCGTCAGCCAGCTGGATGACGCGCTGATTGGTGGTCTGAAAATTCAAAGTTCGTTCTGACAAGCGGACTGCAACGGCAACCTTGAAGGTTGCAATCAATAACCTATTTAGCTGATTCACTCCCGCGTCGGTTCGTCCCTTAAAGACACGCCTTCACGGGAACACCTCTAACGTAACGGAGAACCACACTATGAGCACTGATGGTGCTTTCAGTCGAAGCCGCCTGCTACCGAGCCTTCTCGGTATCTTGCTGCTGCTAATGGGCCTGGCCATGTTGGCCGGGGGTATCAAACTGGTCGCGCTTGGCGGGTCGTGGTACTACCTGCTGGCCGGTATCGGTTTTGGCTTGTCGGGTGCGCTGCTGATCGCCGCGCGTCGAGCCGCTCTGGCCCTGTACGCGCTGACATTGTTCGCCAGCACCGTATGGGCACTGATGGAAGTAGGTCTGGACTGGTGGCAACTGGTGCCACGTCTGGCCCTGTGGTTCGCCATCGGTATCGTCCTGCTGTTGCCATGGTTCCGTCGTCCGGTCCTGCGTGGCCAGTCGTCCCCGATCGCTACCGGCGCACTGAGCGTTGCCGTGGTATTGGCCGGCCTGGCTGCATTGGCCAGCCAGTTCACCAGCCCTGGTGAAATCAAGGGTCAACTGGACCGTGATGCCGTACCCGGCATGACCAACACCGCACCGGCCATGCCCGATGGTGACTGGCAGTCCTACGGGCGTACAGCCCATGGCGACCGCTACTCGCCGCTGAAAGAAATCACCCCGCAAAATGCCCACAAGCTGGTTCCAGCCTGGACATTCCGCACTGGTGACATTCCAGGTGAAGGCGATCCCGGCGAAACAACGGCCGAGAACACCCCGCTGAAAGTCAACGGCATGCTGTACGTGTGTACCCCGCACAGCCAGGTGATTGCCCTTGACCCGGACACCGGCAAGGAAATCTGGCGCTACGACCCGAAGATCAGCACTCAGAACGCTGAAAACTTCAAAGGCTGGGCGCACATGACCTGCCGTGGTGTGACTTATCACGACGAAAACGCCTATGCCAAAGCCAGCACCGAACAAAGCGCTGCCGAGCCTGCTGCTGCAACTTCCAGCAACTCGTGCCCGCGTCGCCTGTTCCTGCCGACTGCCGACACCCGTCTGATCGCACTGAACGCCGACACCGGTAAAGTGTGCGAAGACTTCGGTGTGAACGGCGCGGTCGACCTGCGTCATAACATCGGTAATTTCGCACCCGGTGGCTACTACTCCACTTCGCCACCTGCCGTGACCAAAGATCTGGTTGTGATTGGCGGCCACGTGACCGACAACATCTCCACTGACGAACCATCCGGCGTAATCCGTGCCTACGACGTACGCACTGGCAAGCTGGTGTGGAACTGGGACAGCGGCAACCCGGAAGATACAACTCCGATTGCCGAAGGTCAGACCTACACCCGCAACTCGCCTAACATGTGGTCGATGTTCGCGGTCGACGAAAACCTCGGCATGCTCTACCTGCCGATGGGCAACCAGACGCCGGACCAATATGGCGGCGACCGTACCGAAGATTCCGAGCGTTATGCTGCTGGCATCACTGCTCTGGACATCAACACCGGTAAAGTCCGCTGGTACCGTCCGCTTACTCACCATGACCTGTGGGACATGGACGTAGGTGGTCAACCGACCCTGATGGATCTGAAAACCGCTGATGGCGTGAAACCGGCTCTGCTGGCTTCCACCAAGCAAGGCAGCATCTATGTGCTTGACCGCCGTACCGGTGAAGACATTGTGCCGATCCACGAAATCCCGGCACCAGGCGGAGCAGTAGAAGGCGACCACACGGCGCCGACCCAGCCTCGCTCGGACCTGAACATGATCCCGCCGGTCCTGACCGAACGTGACATGTGGGGCGTAACCCCGTTCGACCAGATGCTGTGCCGGATCAACTTCAAATCCCTGCGTTACGACGGCATGTACACCCCGCCATCGCTGCAAGGTTCGATCGTGTATCCAGGCAACTTCGGCGTGTTTGACTGGGGCGGCATTTCGGTCGACCCGGTTCGTCAGATCGCGTTCCTGAACCCGAGCTACATGGCGTTCACCTCCAAGCTGGTTCCGCAGGCCGACGTGGCTGCAATGGGCCCGCGCAAAGGCGAAACCTCCGGCGTTCAACCGAACAAAGGCGCACCTTACGGCGTGATCCTGGAGCCACTGTTGTCGCCACTGGGCCTGCCTTGCCAGGCACCGGCGTGGGGTTATGTTGCTGCAGTCGACCTGACCAACAACGAAGTGATCTGGAAGCACAAAAACGGTACCGTGCGTGACAGCTCGCCGGTTCCAATCCCACTGTCGATGGGCGTTCCAAGCCTGGGCGGGACTTTCACCACTGCCGGTGGTGTTGCCTTCCTGAGCGGTACCCTCGACCAGTACCTGCGTGCTTACGATGTAAGCAACGGTAAAGTACTGTGGGAAGGTCGCCTGCCTGCTGGCGGCCAGACCACCCCGATGACCTACACCGGCAAGGACGGCACTCAATATGTGCTGGTCATGGCGGGCGGTCACGGCGGTCTGGGCACCAAAAAAGGTGACTACGTCATGGCGTTTAAACTGGCTGAGTAAGTTTTACAGCTGGTTGTGAAAAAGGCGGTTATCGAGAGATGGCCGCCTTTTTTTGTGGCTGTTTTTCACCCAGAAAAACCGACCCTCAGTAATGACTCAAGTGCGTACATTTCCGGAGGACGTTTCACGATAACAATCAGTAAATTCTTACACCCCATTCAACCCTCCCCCCAACACATCGAAGGTTAATAACCTCAGGATAAATGCATAAAAACCCAAATCATCTCAGAGTGATTTTCATGCAGCACCCAATCCTGCTTATAAGCCTTTCGTGCCTTACCGTCCTCCTGGCGCAACTGGGCATGATGATGTACTTGCCTGCACTGCCGTCCATTGCCAATTCACTCGACACGACTCAGAACCTGGCGTCGTTGACTCTTGCGGTATATCTGGTGGGGATGGCCTTGCCGATGTTGCTCTGGGGCAAATGGGCGGCTACGCATGGCATCAAGCCGGTCTTGATAGCGTCATTATTGATGTTCGGCCTGAGCAGCGCTCTGCTGGCCGCTTGCACACAGTTCGAGACCTTTATCAGCCTGCGATTTGTGCAGGGGCTCAGTGCCAGTGGCATGACGGTGATGGCTCGGTCACTTATGGCGCAACATTTCAGTGGCAGCCAGCTTGCCAAAGCCCTTTCATGGCTGTCCATTGCGTTTGTTATTTCATTGGGCGTCGGGCAATACGCGGGGGCGCTGTTAATGAGCGCATTGGGCTGGCCCGCTACATTCTGGCTCCTGGCCATTGGGGCCGTCCTTCACGCCGGGCTTGTTTGTCGCGGATTATCAGATTTCGAGCAAACAAGTCATACGCACGTTTGCTGGGGGCACTACCTGACGATAGCTCGCCATGCGCCATTTCTGCGCCCTGCGCTGATTGGCGGGTCAGGCTACGGAATCATTATTGCCTTCAACACAGCCGGCCCGGCAGTTTTCCAAACGACTTATCAATGGTCCGCCAGTGATTACGGCGCTTTAGGCTGGATGATGAGTGTGTCCTATGTGCTGGGATCGCTCAGCGTCAATCGCTGGATATTGCTTCGTGGGCAAGCCCTGCTGAGTGCCATCGCCCAAGGCATCATGGTTGCTGCCAGTTTCGTGATGGTACTGGGCCTGATTGCCACCCCCAACGTTGCAACGCTGCTATGGCTACCGTACTGCTTGATCGTTTTAGGCCAAGCCATCAACTACCCCATCAGCTTATCCCAAGCCAGCGCTCACTCCCCGGTCAGCGGACCTTACTCAATGGCCCTCTGCGGATTGATCCATCAGTTGGTTGCCGCCTTCGTGGGAGTGACTGTCAGCCTGTTCAGCGTTCAAAACCCGCTTTATCTAGCCATTACCTGCCTGTTGTTGGCCATTTTGGTATGTGTATTAAGCACCAGCAAATCAAACCCATGAACGCAATGTTGTTCACTTAAGCGATCTCTAACTCTGTGGGCGCGGCGGTGCGACGGTTCGACTTGCTCGCGATGGTCGTAAACGATGACGCGTATTTACTGAGTAAATGCGTCGCTCTGAAGACCATCGCGAGCAAGCTCGCTCCCACAATTGAGTAGCGTTGCTCTATAAATGAACAGCATTGAACCCATGAACGGGCTTTATCGTCGAGCGGCACTGAGCCCGGCCAATGGGTCAAACAACCGCCCGCAACTTCGATACCCAGGCCTCGAACGCCACGGCATCCATCAGCCGGCTGATCGGGCAGCCCTGGGCTATGTCGCAGTGCCAGCGCTCCAGCCGTTCGAGGGTATGTTGATACTCCTCGCCTTCACCCCTTAACAACACCTGCGCTCAGCCTCCTGTGAGGGGCATTCGCGTTGTTCGGACTATCGCGTGGCTACAGCGTCGCAGCCGTCACAGAACCTTGCGGCACAGGAGATTGCGCAGCGCACGCTTACACCAACCAGGCCGGTCGGTCGGCCGCCTCGGCGGGTTTTGATCTGCCCGCCCTTCCGGGAGGCCGAGAGGAGGTTCTGTGTAGTGGGTAGACCGGCATGGATGCCGGGAGAGCCGTGATGGGCCATGGATGGCCCGTGACGGCGTGCCCACGGAACAGACCGGAGCGAAGGCCGTACGATGGGGCGAGGACCTTTGGGTTCCTTTTGGTCCTTCCAAAGAGACTCGCTGTAAGAGCGAAACCATAACTTCAGTTATATGCAAATGCCGGATATGTGCACCGTGGATCAGTTATTGACGGCTAAATGACGCGCCTGTCGCCAATCAGGCGCGTGCTGTTTCAGTGCGTTGCCAGCGTGTCCAGCGACTTGTCGACATAACCCTTGGCCAGCTCCACCAAGTGCATGACCGACAACACCAAATCGCGCGCGGGCCCGCTCAAACCATTCCCCGCCTCATTCGCGCAGGCACCCGCACAGCGCAACAAGTCTGACGCCTGGGCCAAAGCCGCTTCTGAATTGACACTGTCCGGGATGGCCAGCATGGCCGTGCCTATGGGGCGATAAGGCTTATGGTTTTGCAGGTAGTCATTGAGCGCACGTTCGACGGCGATACGGTCGAGCAACGGGTCATTACCGTCAGCAGCATCGAGGGGTAAAGCAGGGGGATCGGGGGTGATCTTTTTCATGGCGTAACTCCGATTGTACTCAAGGAGCTGCCAGCACTTGCGACTCAGCAAATGGGAGGCAGCCGTGCGCAGGTTAGTCGACCGGTACATTCGGAAAAACCGGCGCGCTCGAAGGCGCCCTGCGCACGGCCACCATAAAACGCAGGCCGTAAAAAAGCGCCTCGCGGAGGTGGCGCCTTGCGCCGAATGTACACGTCGGGCGACTAAACCCGACCGCTGTTTTGCAGCGATTGGCCGAGACTATTCCCCGAGTTTGAGCGGCGCAAGGGATCGAGATTTTCTAGAATGCTTCACGGGAATGAAAGCGAAACGTCGTACGAAACGACTGATATTAAAGGCCAAATGCCTTGCTGCGGCGGTGGTCACAAACCCGGCAAGCGCAATCTATCTGAAACGCCGGGATTGA
>JBILYW010000177.1:0-6742 GCA_044377555.1 Pseudomonas sp. | reverse complement strand
ATCGCGGCCCTGGTAGGGGCTGATGGCCTGGGCAAACCGGTGGTCAACGCACTCAATACCGCCGATATCGCCCTGGGCTTTGAAGCCGGGCTGGCGATTGTGTTGCTGGCCATCATGCTCGACCGCATCTGCAAACAGCCGGAAGCCAAAGCGGGAGCTGACGCATGAGTATTATTCGCTTCGACAAGGTTGACGTGATCTTCGCCAAAGACCCCCGTGAGGCCCTGAGCCTGCTGGACCAGGGGCTGTCGCGGGATCAGATCCTGAAAAAAACCGGGCAGATCGTAGGCGTCGAAAAAGCCAGCCTGGACATCGACAAAGGTGAAATCTGCGTGCTGATGGGCTTGTCCGGTTCGGGCAAGTCCAGCCTGCTGCGCTGCATCAACGGGCTCAACACGGTCAGCCGTGGCCAGTTGTTTGTGGAACACGAAGGCAAGCAGATCGACATCGCTTCGTGTACCCCCGCAGAGCTGAAGATGATGCGCACCAAACGCATCGCCATGGTGTTTCAAAAGTTCGCCCTGATGCCCTGGCTGACGGTGCGCGAGAACATCAGTTTCGGCCTGGAGATGCAGGGTCGCCCTGAAAAGGAACGGCGCAAGCTGGTGGACGAAAAGCTGGAGCTGGTAGGCCTGACACAATGGCGCAATAAAAAGCCCGATGAGTTGAGTGGCGGCATGCAGCAACGGGTTGGCCTGGCGCGGGCACTGGCGATGGATGCCGACATTCTGCTGATGGATGAACCGTTTTCGGCCCTCGACCCGTTAATCCGCCAGGGCTTGCAGGATGAGTTGCTGGAGCTGCAACGCAAGCTGAGCAAGACCATCGTGTTTGTGAGCCACGACCTGGACGAAGCGCTGAAGCTTGGCAGCCGCATCGCAATCATGAAAGACGGCAAGATCATCCAGTACAGCAAACCGGAAGAGATCGTGCTCAACCCGGCCGACGACTATGTGCGCACCTTCGTGGCCCACACCAACCCGTTGAACGTTCTGTGCGGGCGCAGCCTGATGCGCACACTGGACAACTGCAAACGCATTAACGGTTCGGTATGCATTGATCCGGGGGATGACTCGTGGATTGACCTGGCAGAAGGCAACACCATCAAGGGTGTGCGCCAGGGCGCCAGTGTCATGGACCTGCAGCACTGGACCCGCGGGCAGGCGGTAGAGGGATTGGGGCGCGGGCCGACACTGGTGGACAGCGGGATCGGCATGCGCGACGCGCTGCAAATCCGCTACCAGACCGGCAACAAACTGGTGCTGCACGACAATCACAAAGTGGTGGGGATACTGGGCGATACCGAGCTGTATCACGCGTTACTAGGCAAAAATCTAGGGTAACTCACTACCCTGTGGGAGCGGGCTTGCTCGCGATGGCATCACCGCGGTGCATCGGATACACCGCGCCGCTTGCATCGCGAGCAAGCCCGCTCCCACACGAGGTCTCAGTTCTTAGCTGTACACCCTGCCAAGGAGCTGGCGATGGCTTTCAAACTGATCGAGCACGTCGCGACTGATTTGCTCCTGGGTGAAGCCCATCAGGTCGTACTCCTGGTTACCGTTGTGCAAGTACACCTCGGCCCGGTAGTAACGGCTGCGCACTTCGTCCTGTTCGGACTCGCTCGGCGCGGCCAGATAGCCGTCCAGGCTGACTTCGTAGACAAACGGGTTGCCTTCCTCCATCTCCACCCGCACGCCCATGCAACGCTTGGCGCTGCCCAGCAGGGTCTGCACGTCCAGGCCCTGGCTGCGCAGTTGCACCGCCGCATCCTCCAGTGCCGGGGTCACGTGCTTGTCCATAAAGCGCTGTACCACGGCCTGGGTCGGCTGCAGGTCCTGTGCGCTCAAGCGCTCGCTGAAGCCACGACGGCCACGGGCGGCCAGTTCCGCTTGCTCCTGTTCCATCTGCGTGTCCTGACGCATGGCTTTGTGCAGGCCAAACATGAACAGGATCAACACCACCGAGAACGGCAGACCGGCCAGTACCACCATGGTTTGCATGGCCGCGAAGTTACCCGCGAACAGCAGGCCGATGGTCACCAGAGTGATCACCGCCGACCAGAAAATCCGCAGCCAGTGCGGCGCGTCTTCGTCCACATCGCCGCCTTTGCACGACAAGTTGGCCATCATCACCGCGCCGGAATCCGCCGGGGTCAGGAACAGCACAAAGCCGACAAAGATCGATACGCCGATCACGATTTTCGACGCCGGGTAGTGCTCAAGCAGTTGGTAAATCGCCATCGACGGCTGCTCAAGCGCGGTTCTGCCCAGCTCCACCGCACCCTGGTTAACCACCAGGTCCAGTGCCGAGTTACCGAAGATCGACAACCACGCCAGGGTGAAGCCCAGCGGAATCAGCAACACGCCCGCGACCAGTTCACGCACGGTACGACCACGGGAAATACGCGCGATGAACATGCCGACAAACGGGGCCCAGGAAATCCACCACGCCCAGTAGAACAGGGTCCACAGGCCCAGCCAGCCTTCGGTCTTTTTGCTGTCGCCGGCATACACATACAGATCGAAGGTTTTCATGACGATACCGTTGAGGTAATCGCCGGTGTTTTGCACCAAGCCATTAAGCAGGTGCAGGGTCGGGCCAAACAGCAGCACGAAAATCAGCAGGCCGCTGAACAGAACAATGTTCAGGTTGGACAGGCGGCGGATGCCGTTTTCAACCCCCGACACAGCAGCAATGGTGGCCACGGTGCTCATCACGATGATCACGATCAGCAGGTTGGTATTGCTGTGCTCCATGCCGAACAGGTTCTCAAGCCCGGACGACACTTGCATCGAGCCGATCCCCAGGTTGGTCACCAGGCCAAGCAGGGTCACGAACATGCCGAAGCCGTCGACCGCATGCCCCGCAGCACCTTTGACCCAGCGCTCGCCCATCAGCGGGTACAGCGCCGAACGCAATGCCAGCGGCTGGTTGTGACGGTAGGCAAAGTAAGCCACGGCCAGACCGACCAGTGCGTAAATCGCCCAACCGTGCAGGCCCCAGTGCAGGAAGGTCAGCTGCAACGCCTGGCGCGCCGCTTCATGGCTGCCCGACACGCCTTCAGGCGGGTTGAAGTAGTGGTCCAGCGGCTCGGAAGCGCCGAAATACAGCAGCGAAATACCGATACCGGACGAGAACAGCATCCCGGCCCAGGCGCCATAGCTGAAGTCCGGGGTGTCTTGCTTGGTCCCCAGTTTCAACTTGCCATAGGACGAAAACGCCAGCCCGACCACAAAGATCAGGTAAGCGGCGATCACCACCATGTAGTACCAGCCGAAACTGCGCGACAGCCACTCTTGGGCGATGCCCAGGATTCGGCCGGCTTCTTCGGGGGCAGCGATCAAAATGGCAGTCAGCAAAAGTATCAAGGCAGTGGAGGTATAAAACACCCAACCGTTGACCGTCACCTTTTGCGGTGGGGTCTTTATAAGAGAAGCAGAACTCATGGCACGGATGCTCCAGGCAGCGCGAGAGAAGAACTTGATGCAAAGCAACACTCGACCAAACGCTTAGTTAGCGACCAACGGTCGAGTGATATAAAGACACCGCTAAAAAACCGGACCCTCCCAGACCGCGTTCAACACCTGTGTGCGTCCCCTTGAAATCAAGGGCTGCCCCGCCTGGTCTGATGCGTTGTGCCTGTTTGGATCTCCCGTCAGCGCCTGCGAAAGCCTGCTTCTGCCTGGGTTCCATGGGAATTTACCGTGTCGTTTTGCGCCACTCATGCGTAGGGAAACGACATAAATCGCGACGATTTGTCGCAGAGCTTATTCTTTGTTGATTGAACGTTCAATCAAAACAAAATAGACTGGCCGTCGTTCAGTGATCGTTTTGCACTGCTCAGCGGCCCAAGGAGATTTGCAAAATGCCCAAGGTCGGTATGCAACCCATACGCCGCCAGCAGTTGATCGAAGCCACGTTAACGGCTGTCGATCAGGTCGGAATGGCAGATGCCAGCATTGCGCTGATTGCCCGTTTGGCCGGCGTGTCCAACGGCATCATCAGTCACTACTTCAAAGACAAGAACGGTCTGATTGCCGCCACCATGCGGTACTTGATGAACGTCTTGATCGACAACGTCACCGAACGGCGCCAGGCGCTGAGCGATGACAGCCCACGGGCACACTTGCAGGTAATCGTTGAAGGCAACTTCGACGCCAGCCAGGTCAGTGGCCCGGCAATGAAAACCTGGCTGGCCTTTTGGGCAGCCAGCATGCACCAGCCGTCATTGCATCGTTTACAGCGGATCAACGATCACCGCCTGTACTCGAACCTGTGCTGCCAATTCCGCCGTGTCCTGCCGTTGGCCGAAGCCCGCAATGCAGCACGCGGCCTTGCAGCGCTGATCGATGGTCTATGGTTGCGGGGTGCCCTGTCGGGAGATGCTTTCGACACCGAGCAGGCACAACGCATCTGCTACGAATATATGGATCTACAACTGGCGAAACAGGTGAGTTAGGCCTCAATCAACGCTTAACCCCTGAACTGTCGTGAATCTGCGTTGCCCCAGTTAGATGGCACCCAGGTTCACGATCAACGCCAACCACTTATGCACTTGCGAGGATTTTATGGCCCGTTTCGAACTGCAAAAACTCTACATCGACGGCGGTTACACCGACGCCAGCAGCGATGCAACCTTCGATGCCATCAACCCGGCTAACGGCGAAGTCCTCGCTCAAGTGCAACGCGCTACCAAAGAAGACGTTGAACGCGCCGTTGTCAGCGCTGAAAAAGGCCAGAAAATCTGGGCTGCCATGACCTCCATGGAGCGTTCGCGCATCCTGCGTCGCGCCGTGGACATCCTGCGCGAGCGCAACGATGAACTGGCCGCTCTGGAAACCCTGGACACCGGCAAGTCGTACTCCGAAACCCGCTACGTCGACATCGTGACCGGCGCCGACGTGCTGGAATACTACGCAGGCCTGGCGACCGCCATTCAGGGCGAGCAAATCCCGCTGCGCGACACTTCGTTCGTTTACACCCGTCGCGAGCCTCTGGGCGTTGTGGCCGGTATCGGCGCGTGGAACTACCCGATCCAGATCGCCCTGTGGAAATCCGCACCGGCACTGGCTGCCGGTAACGCGATGATCTTCAAGCCAAGCGAAGTCACTTCCCTGACCACCTTGAAGCTGGCTGAAATCTTCACCGCAGCAGGTTTGCCGGACGGCGTGTTCAACGTCCTGACCGGCAGCGGCCGTGAAGTCGGCACCTGGTTGACCGAACACCCGCGCATCGAAAAAGTGTCGTTCACCGGCGGCACCGATACCGGCAAGAAAGTTACCGCCAGCGCCACCAGCTCCTCGTTGAAAGACGTGACCATGGAACTGGGCGGCAAGTCGCCATTGATCATTTTTGACGATGCTGACCTGGATCGCGCAGCAGATACCGCGATGATGGCCAACTTCTACAGCTCGGGCCAGGTGTGCACCAACGGCACTCGCGTGTTCATCCCGACTGCGCTGAAAGCCGCATTCGAAGCCAAGATTCTGGAGCGCGTTGCGCGCATCCGCATCGGCAACCCGGAAGACGAAAACACCAACTTCGGCCCGCTGGTCAGCTTTGCTCACATGGAAAGCGTGCTGGGCTACATTGCCAAAGGTAAAGAAGAAGGCGCTCGCGTGCTGTGTGGCGGCGAACGTCTGACCGAAGGCTTCCTGGCCAAGGGCGCATTCGTGGCACCGACCGTGTTCACCGACTGCACCGACGAGATGACCATCGTCAAAGAAGAAATCTTCGGCCCGGTGATGAGCATCCTCACCTACGACACCGAAGAAGAAGTGATCCGCCGCGCCAACGACACCGAGTTCGGCCTGGCTGCCGGCGTCGTGACCAAGGACCTGAACCGCGCCCACCGCGTGATTCATCAACTGGAAGCGGGCATTTGCTGGATCAACGCCTGGGGCGAGTCCGACGCAAAAATGCCGGTCGGCGGCTACAAGCAGTCGGGCATTGGCCGTGAAAACGGCATCAGCTCGCTGGCGCAGTACACCCAGATCAAATCGGTCCAGGTTGAGTTGGGCGACTACGTGTCGGTGTTCTAAACCGACTGCCCATACAAACCCTGTGGGAGCGAGCCTGCTCGCGATTCAGGCGACGCGGTGCATCCGTTGCACCGCGCTGATGCAATCGCGGGAAAGCCCGCTCCCACAGGGTCAGGTTTGATCTGACACAACTAAAGAGGGTGCATTTAATGTCCCAAGAATTCGATTACATCATCATCGGTGCCGGCTCTGCCGGTAACACCCTGGCGACCCGTCTGACTGAAGACCAAGGCGTCACCGTGCTGCTGCTTGAAGCTGGCGGCCCGGACTACCGTTTCGATTTCCGTACCCAGATGCCTGCGGCACTGGCGTTTCCGCTGCAAGGCCGTCGCTACAACTGGGCTTTCGAAACCGATCCAGAGCCACACATGGACAATCGCCGCATGGAATGTGGCCGGGGCAAAGGTCTGGGCGGTTCGTCCCTGATCAACGGCATGTGCTACATCCGCGGCAACGCGATGGACTACGACGGCTGGGCAAAACTGCCAGGCCTGGAAGACTGGGATTACCTGAACTGCCTGCCGTACTTCCGTAAAGCCGAAACCCGCGACATCGGCGCCAACGACTACCACGGTGGCGATGGCCCGGTCAGCGTGACCACGCCAAAGCAGGGCAACAACGTGTTGTTCCACGCCATGGTGGAAGCTGGCGTGCAAGCCGGCTACCCGCGTACCGAAGACCTGAACGGCTACCAGCAA
>JBILYW010000176.1:0-6757 GCA_044377555.1 Pseudomonas sp. | reverse complement strand
GGATCAGGGCCAGATTGTCGAGCGTGGTACCCATGCCCAGTTGATGGCGCAAAACGGCTACTACGCCCGCCTGCACTCGATGGGCCTCGATGCCCCTGAGGTGACTGGCGATATCGCCTAGCCCATGCTAGCGGGAGCTGGCCGCCAGCTCCCGCAGTCATGTGTAAGCTCGAGCGGGGTTTGTAGCCCACGTCTGATTCTCATTCGCTGCGATTAACAGGTGAACTGACCAGCGTTCACCCTGTGTTAATATCGCGCCCCTGTTCATTTTGTATGTGGGTTCTCCATGAAGTTGTCCATGCCGCGATTCGATCAAGCCCCTGTCTTGGTGGTAGGCGATGTCATGCTCGACCGTTATTGGCATGGCGGGACCTCACGGATTTCCCCTGAGGCGCCGGTGCCGGTGGTCAAGGTCGAGCAAATCGAAGACCGCCCGGGCGGTGCTGCCAACGTTGCACTCAACATCGCTGCATTGGGTGCTCCCGCTTCACTGGTGGGTGTGACCGGCGACGATGAAGCCGCCGACAGTCTGGCCAACAGCCTTAAGGGCGCCGGTGTACGTGCATTGTTCCAGCGCATCGCGCACCAGCCGACCATCGTCAAGCTGCGGGTCATGAGCCGTCACCAGCAACTGCTGCGTATCGATTTTGAAGAACCCTTTGCCACCGACGCGCTGGCGTTGGGTGCCGAGGTAGAAAACCTGCTTGAAGGCATCAAGGTGCTGGTGCTGTCCGACTACGGCAAAGGCGCCCTGAAAAACCATCAGGTGCTGATCCAGGCCGCACGTGCCAAAGGCATTCCGGTGTTGGCCGACCCCAAGGGCAAGGACTTCTCGATCTACCGTGGTGCAAGCCTGATCACGCCAAATCTCAGCGAGTTCGAAGCCATCGTCGGCGGTTGCGTCGATGAGGCCGACCTGGTGGCCAAAGGCGCCAAGCTGATGGCTGACCTGGACCTGGGCGCCTTGCTGGTCACCCGTGGCGAGCACGGCATGACCCTGTTGCGCCCAGGCTTTGCGGCCATGCACTTGCCGGCCCGGGCCCGTGAAGTGTTTGACGTTACAGGCGCCGGCGATACCGTGATCTCTACCCTGGCAGCGGCCATCGCTGCCGGTGAAGAGCTGCCCCACGCCGTGGCGCTGGCCAATCTGGCAGCGGGTATTGTGGTCGGCAAGCTGGGTACGGCAGCCATCAGTGCACCGGAACTGCGTCGGGCGATTCAGCGCGAAGAGGGTTCTGAGCGCGGCGTGTTGAGTCTCGACCAGTTGTTGCTGGCGATCGATGATGCGCGGGCCCACAACGAGAAGATCGTTTTCACCAACGGCTGCTTCGACATCCTGCATGCCGGGCATGTGACCTATCTGGAGCAGGCTCGGGCCCAAGGTGATCGTCTGATCGTTGCGGTCAACGATGACGCTTCAGTGAGCCGCCTGAAAGGCCCGGGTCGCCCGATCAACAGCGTTGACCGGCGCATGGCCGTACTGGCGGGCCTGGGTGCTGTGGACTGGGTGATCAGCTTCCCTGAAGCCACCCCGGAAAACCTGCTGGCCCAGGTCAAGCCGGATGTACTGGTCAAAGGTGGCGACTACGGCATCGACCAGGTGGTGGGTGCCGATATCGTGGCGGCCTATGGCGGTACGGTGAAAGTGTTGGGGCTGGTTGAAAACAGCTCGACCACGGCCATTGTCGAGAAAATCCGCGGTCAGTAATTACCCGGCGCACGCACTGTGGGAGCGGGCGTGCTCGCGATGAGATCGACCCGGTTCTTCTGAAAGACCGGGCGGCCTGTATCGCGAGCACTCCCGCTCCCACAGTGCATTGCACTACGCTTAAACTTTCTTGACCACCTTGCTGAATATCTGCCGTGCCTTGCCGGTCAGGCGCTTGAGCCCTGACTCCTTGGCCGGCGGGCTCAAGCCCTGTTGCTTGACCCAGTCCTTCCAGCTGATCCGTTCGTCGCGAACCACCCAACCTTCCTGTGGCGCAAAGCTTTCAGCCAGGCGCACGCCCCGGGTGCTGGCCTGTTGCAGTCGATCCTTGCTCAGGGTGTACAGCTCGGCACAAGGCTGGCCATCGGTGAGCGGGATCAAGTACAGGTCCGGACGCTTGCGATCGAGGCGGGCAACCAGTTGGTCGCCCTCCAGCCGCTCGTCGACATGAAACAGGCTCAGGGACTTGGCCTCTTTGGGGACTTCCAGGCGCAGGTCGTAAATCAGTTGCAGCGATGCTGTCGGTAAATGCACATAAGTGCGTGGCCGCTCCAGCAAGGGCTGGCTGCCGCAGCGCACGGGGCGCGCCGCGCCCGACAAGGGTGTCAGGCGAAAGGGCAGGGATTCCCGGTAATGCAGCGCGCCCGAGTAAGGTGCGGGCAGCCACGTTTCGTTGAAGCGCCCGCTTAGCCAGCCTTCAGGGGTTTCCAGCAAGCACTCTTCTGCAATCTCCTGGATGGCCGTATGCAGGGGCAGACTGACCTCGTGGGCCGGTACGTAGCCCGAGATCAGCTTGAGCACCACATCTCCCCGATCCTGACGGCGCTGGCGCACCAGCACCCAGTAGTCGCGGCCCTGCCAATGCATGGTCAGGCGCACCGATACCCCGAGGTTGGCCAACTCCAGCGAAAAACGCTCATTGTCGGCAACTTTCACGGGGCGGCGTTTTTGCAGGGTTTGTGCAAAGTTCAGGGGCATCCCCACACTCTGGTAGCTCAAGCCTTCAGGAGTGGCTTCGACAAACAAAGGCAGGGATTTGAAGTCGCTGGGGTTCTTGCGGATCAGCGTGCGCGGCATGTCGGCTCCTTCTTGCGTCGGGGTCGGCCGCATCGGCGGCTTTAGAGATTGCGCAGCACCTGCGCAACAGTTGCCACGTTATGGGCCAAGTGCAGCGGATTGATGGTACCGACAATAGCACTGGCAACCCCGTGATGGCCAAACACCAGTTCGAAGCTGGCGCGTACCGGATCAACCCCGGGGCTCAGGCAAACATGCCCGCTGGCCAGGGCTTTTTTAACCAGGATCGCCTTGCCGTGGGCGGCGGCATAATCGAGTACGGGTTTCTCGGTCTGCTCATTCAAGTTGTAGGTGACCATCGCGCAATCGCCGGTTTCAAGAGCTTTTAGCCCGCCTTCAACGGTTTTGCCTGACAGCCCGAAGCCGCGAATCTTGCCTTCGCGTTTCAGGTCAGCCAGGGTCTCGTAGACCTCGCACCCGTTGAGGATCGCAAGGTCATTGCCGTCAGAGTGAACCAGCACCAGATCGATGAAATCCGTTTCCAGACGTTGCAGGCTGCGCTCCACCGAGCGCCGTGTATGGGCGGCGCTGAAGTCGTGGTGCGACACCCCGTTGACGAACTCTTCACCGACCTTGCTCACAATCACCCAGTCCTGACGCTGGCCGCGCAATAGCGGGCCCAGGCGCTCTTCGCTGCGCCCGTAGGCGGGTGCGGTGTCGATCAGGTTGATGCCCAGGTCGCGGCTGAGCTTGAGCAGCATCCGCGCTTCATCGTCATCCGGGATCTGAAAACCGCTGGGGTACTTGACCCCTTGGTCGCGGCCCAGTTTCACGGTGCCAAGCCCCAGTGGCGAAACCATCAGGCCAGTGCTGCCCAGCGGGCGATGAAGGGTGTGCAGGGTCGGCTGGCTCATGGCAACAGTTGCTCCCAGGCGGTTTTGCCCAGCGGCGGGCGCGGCAGCGGGGGCAGGGCCGGGGCATTGGCGGGCTTGATGCCGTCTTGCTCCAGTGCTTGCAGCACGCGGTCCGAGAAGTCGGGTGCCAGTGCCAGCTTGGTGGGCCAGCCGACCATCAGGCGGCCTTGATCGGCGAGGAAGGCGTTGTCCGGGCGCACCAGCCCCGATTGCGCAGGCTCGGCACGGTTGACCCGCAGCGTGGCCCACTGGGCCTGGCTCAGATCGACCCACGGCAGCAGATTGCCCAGCTCTTTTTTCGCCACGGCGATTTGCTCGGCAGGTTCGCGGGCAACGCCATCGGCTTCGGCGATATCACCGCCCACATACCACACCCATTCACCATTGGCCGCAGGGTGGGTGGTCACGGTGATGCGCGGCTTGGGGCCGCCACCCAGGCAGTGGGCATACAGCGGCTTCAGGGTTGGGCCCTTGACCAGCACCATGTGCAGCGGGCGCAATTGCTGGGCCGGAACGCTGATGCCGATACTGGCCAGAAGCTCGGCATTGCCGGCGCCGGCGCTGAACACAATGCGCTGGGCATGTATATCGCGTCCGTCGACCCGCAGGCCGATCAGCTCATCGTTTGCAAACAGGGGTTCAATGGTTTGGCCAGCCAGCAATCCATCGCCTGCCAGTTCGGCCAGGCGCTCGATCAGGCTGGGGACATCGACCACCAGTTCGGCCAGGCGATAGACCTTGCCCTTGAAACGCGGGTCCTGCAGGGCAGGGGGCAACTGGTCGCCCTTGACCTGATCAACCCGGCCGCGTACGGCCTTGCTGGCAAAAAAGCTGGTGAGATTGCCCGTCAGTGTGCCGGGGGACCACAGGTAGTGGGCTTCGGACAGCAGGCGCACGCCGCGCAAATCCAGCTCGCCGTCACCGGCCAGGGCTTCGCGCCAGCGTCGCGGCATGTCGGCAATGGCTTCAGAGGCGCCGGTCAGTGCGCCGTGCAGCGCGTATTTGGCGCCGCCGTGAATGATCCCCTGGGATTTCACACTTTGACCGCCGCCCAAGCTTTCACGCTCGACGACAACCGTGGAAAACCCCTGGCGGCGAAGGCGGGCGTTGAGCCAGAGGCCGGCAACACCAGCGCCGACAATCAGCACGTCGGTGGAAATAACAGATGGCATGGGCGACCTCAGCGTTTAAAGACAAGGCCGGGAGTATACAGCCTGATCTTCAACCTGGCCTTGTCACAGCCACTCCCGCAGAGAGCTGTTTCAGTGGCCCGCTGTTTTCGAGAACAACTGGATCACCACCACCCCCAGTACGATCAGGCCCATGCCGAGCATCGCCGGGATATCGAGTTTTTGCCCGTAGATAAACAGCGCCGCGATGCTCACCAGCACAATCCCCAGGCCTGCCCAAACGGCGTAGGCCACCCCCACCGGGATCGTGCGGACCACCAGCGTCAGCATCCAGAATGCGGTGGCATAGCCGGCAATCACCAGAATCAGTGGCAATGGCGTGCTGAATCCCTTGATGGCTTTCATCGAGACGGTGGCAATCACTTCGGCGCAGATGGCGATAGCCAAGTAGTAGTAAGCGTTCATGGTGGAGTCCTGGATTCGAGGCGTGGCAATTTAACAGCAAGGCATTCTAGTGGTTGTAAAAGTGTGTAGTACGTTTCGATTACGACAGGTGCAAAGGGCATATCGACACGGCAGGCGTGATGCAGTGCCATCATCGTGAGCAGGTTTTCAAGTAAACTCCGCAACCATGAATAGAACTCTCTATACCTTGCTGTTTCATCTGGGGCTGCCGCTGGTGGCGATTCGGTTATGGCTGCGGGCACGCAAGGCGCCGGCTTATGCCCAACGCATTGGTGAGCGCTTCGCCCTGAACCTGCCGGCCCTGCAGCCGGGTGGCATCTGGGTGCACGCGGTGTCGGTGGGCGAGAGTATTGCGGCCGCGCCGATGATTCGGGCACTGCTCAAGCGTTACCCGCAGTTGCCGATTACCGTGACCTGCATGACACCCACCGGTTCGCAGCGGATCCAGGCCCTGTTCGCCGATGAACCGCGCATTCAGCATTGCTACTTGCCGTATGACTTGCCGTGGGCCGCCGCGCGTTTTCTGAACCGTGTGCAGCCTAAACTGGCGATCATCATGGAAACCGAGCTGTGGCCCAACCACATCCACCAGTGCGCCAAGCGCGGTATCCCGGTGGCGTTGGCCAATGCACGGTTGTCGGCCCGTTCTGCCAAAGGCTATGCGCGGTTTGCCGGGCTGACCCGGCCGATGCTTCAGGAGATGAGCCTGATTGCAGCCCAGACCGAAACCGAAGCCGACCGCTTCCGCCAGCTGGGCGCACGCCCTGAGTGCGTTGAGGTCACCGGCTCGATCAAGTTCGACCTGGCGATCGATCCGCAGCTGCTGATCAACGCCAGTGCGCTGCGTGAGCAATGGCAGGCGCTGGAGCGCCCGGTCTGGATTGGTGCCAGCACCCACGAAGGCGAAGACG
This sequence comes from Pseudomonas sp., assembly GCA_044377555.1. Classification (GTDB taxonomy): domain Bacteria; phylum Pseudomonadota; class Gammaproteobacteria; order Pseudomonadales; family Pseudomonadaceae; genus Aquipseudomonas. Next base: position 612 of record JBILYW010000176.1, on the reverse strand, counting down.
AGGTAGTACTGGCAGCCCATCGTCAATTGCTGGGCAGCCATCCGGAAGCGCTGTTGATTCTGGTGCCGCGCCACCCGGAGCGCTTCAATCAGGTATTTGAGTTATGCCAGCGCGAGGGGTTTGCCACGGTACGCCGCTCCAGCGGTGAGCCGGTCAGCGTCACTACGCAAGTGCTGCTGGGCGACACCATGGGTGAGCTGCTGTTTTTGTATGCCCTGGCGGACAGCGCCTTTGTCGGTGGCAGCCTGGTCCCTAACGGCGGGCACAATCTGTTGGAGCCGGCGGCTTTGGCCAAGCCGGTGCTGAGCGGGCCGCACCTGTTCAACTTCCTTGAAATCGCTGCTCTGTTGCGCGAAGCCGGAGCGTTGGTAGAGGTTGATGACGCTCAGGGTCTGGCCCTCGCGGTGCAGCGCCTGTTTGAGTTGCCCCGGGATGCGCAACAGATGGCCGAGGCGGGCCTGAAGGTGATGCACGCCAATCAGGGCGCCTTGCAACGCTTGCTGGATGGGCTGGGGCGCTTGATGTCGCGCTGACCCGCCCGGCTTGCGCTTTTTGCGTTATCCGGCTCAGGGCACCAGTGGCAGGAACCAGCGCTCTGCCAGCGCTTTACCG
>JBILYW010000175.1:0-6770 GCA_044377555.1 Pseudomonas sp. | reverse complement strand
GTGATGCCGTAGTGGCTGGCCGCTTCGGCCAGTACCGGCAATACGCCGTAGTAGAACGCATCGTTGGACATGAAGAAGGTAAACGGCATGCTCACCAGCGCGGTGATCACGGCCAGATAAGGCCCGAGCGCAGGTGGAATCACGGCCAGCAGGCTTTTCGACATGGCGTCGACCATGCCGGTGCCGGACAGGATGCCGGTAAAAATACCCGCGGCAAAAATCAGCCCGACCACCGCCAATACGCTGCCGGCATGGGCGGCAACGCGGTCTTTTTGCTGTTGCAGGCACGGGTAGTTGACGATCATCGCAATACTGAACGCGACCATGAACAGCACCGGCAAAGGCAGCAGGCCGGCAATCAGCGCGATCATCAGCACCAGCGTCAGTGCGCCGTTGAACCAGATCAGTTTTGGCCGACGGGCATCAGGGTATTGCGAGACGCTGATTTCGCTGTGATCGATTTCATCGCCATGCAGGTGCAACTCGCCCAGACGCGCACGCTCACGTTTGCCATAGAACCAGGCGATGGCCAGGATGGCGACGCAGCCTGCAAGCATGGCCGGGATCATCGGTACAAAGATGTCCGAAGGGTCGACATGCAGCGCACTGGCAGCGCGTGCAGTCGGGCCGCCCCAGGGCGTCATGTTCATCACGCCACCGGCCAGAATGATCAGGCCCGCCATGATCCGCGGGCTCATGCCGATGCGGCTGTAGAGCGGCAGCATGGCGGCCACGCAAATCATGTAAGTAGTCGCGCCGTCGCCATCCAGGGATACCACCAGCGCCAGCACCGCGGTGCCGACCGAGATCTTGAGCGGGTCGCCCTTGACCAGTTTGAGGATCTTGCGCACCGCCGGGTCAAACAGGCCGGAGTCGATCATCAAGGCGAAGTAGAGGATGGCGAACATCAGCATCACCCCGGTCGGGGCCAGCTTGGTAATGCCTTCGAGCATCATCGGGCCGATTTTTGGCGCAAAACCACCAAAAATGGCAAACAGGATGGGTACCAGAATCAGAGCGATCAGGGCAGACAGGCGCTTGGTCATGATCAGGTACATGAAGGTAATGACCATGGCAAAGCCAAGGAAGGTCAGCATAAAAGTCACCCTTATTGTTGTAGTAGGGCTCTGACCGCGTGTTATGCGCATGCCAGGCCAACCGGTCTATTGCCGGTGATGACCCGATGCTAGTGGGGGAAGCTTTCAGCCAGCTGTCGCTGGTAAAGAATCTTACAGGAGGGCTATTTGGAGAATCTCTGTGGGAGCGGGCTTGCTCGCGATGGCATCAACGCGGTCATTTAGTTAAACCGCGTCGTTTGCATCGCGAGCAAGCCCGCTCCCACAAATAATGTGTGTGGTGCCAGGCTTTAATCCAGCTTCAGGACTTTGGCCAATACGATTTTCGGGCCTTTCATCTTTTTGATGATAATGCGCAGGCCTTCGACTTCCAGCTGCTCTTCTTCGGCAGGCACCCGCTTGAGGGTGTCGTAGATCAGGCCTGCGACGGTTTCGGCTTCGATGTGGTCAAGGTCTACACCCAGCAGGCGCTCGATCTTGAACAGCGGCGTGTCACCGCGTACCAGCAGTTTGCCGGGCTGGTAAGACAGGATGCCGCGCTCGGCCTTGCGGTGTTCGTCCTGAATGTCGCCCACCAGCACTTCCAGCACGTCTTCCATGGTCAGGTAGCCAACGACCTTGCCGTCAGCCTCTTCGACCAGGGCAAAGTGGGCGCCGCCCTTGCGGAACTGTTCAAGCAATTGCGACAGCGGCATATGGCGCGATACGCGCTCCAGCGGCCGGGTCAGCCCTTCCAGGTTGAACGTCTCGGGCAGGTGGTCAAGGTCGGCCAGCTCAAGCAGCAGGTCCTTGATGTGCAGCAGGCCAACAAAGGTGTTGGTCTCGGCATCGTAGACCGGGTAGCGGCTGAACTTGTGACGACGGAACAGTGCCAGGATTTCCTTGAGCGGGGCCTTGGAGTCCAGGGTCACCAGGTCTTCGCGGGAGTTGGCCCAGTCGACCACTTCCAGCTCGCCCATTTCGACGGCGGAAGCCAGCACGCGCATGCCTTGGTCACTCGGGTCCTGACCACGGCTGGAGTGCAGGATCAGCTTGAGTTCTTCACGGCTGTAGGCGTGATCGTGATGAGCACCGGGCTCACCTTGACCGGCAATGCGCAAAATGGCGTTGGCACTGGCGTTGAGCAGGTAGATCGCCGGGTACATGGCCCAGTAGAACAGGTACAGCGGCACGGCGGTCCACAGCGACAGGGTCTCTGGCTTGCGAATGGCCCACGACTTGGGGGCCAGTTCGCCGACAACGATGTGCAGGTACGAAATGATGAAGAAGGCGGTAAAGAACGATACGCCCTTGATCACTTCAGGCGACTCGACACCGATGGCGCCCAGCAGCGGCTCCAGTATGTGCGCGAAGGCCGGCTCACCGACCCAGCCCAGGCCCAGCGAGGCCAGGGTGATACCCAGCTGGCACGCCGACAGGTAAGCGTCGAGCTGGTTGTGAACAGTACGCAGGATCTGCCCGCGCCAGCCGTTGGTATCGGCGATGGCTTCGACCCGGGTCGAGCGCAGTTTGACCATGGCAAATTCGGCCGCAACGAAAAAGCCGTTGAGCAAAACCAGGATCAGAGCAAAAAGAATCATGCCAAAGTCGGCGAAGAGTGTTGCGAGGGTCAAACCTGGGGAAGGGTCCATGATGGAGTTTTAAGGGTTCCGTTGTTTCAAATGAGGGGGATATGGCCAAGCAATGTAGCGGCAGATGCGATCCTTGCCTAGTGGGAAAAGGCCACAGGGCCTAGTCGACCAGCAGCTGCGGCTTTGAATGTGTCACCTGGGCCGGGGCGAAATGGCACGTAAAGGTGCTGCCATGGCCCAGCACGCTGCTGATCTCCAGGTGCGCACGGTGGCGCAACAGCACATGCTTGACGATCGCCAGGCCCAGCCCTGTGCCGCCTGTACTGGCGTTGCGACTGGAGTCCACCCGGTAGAAACGCTCCGTCAGGCGCGACAGGTGCTTGTTGTCGATACCCACACCCGAGTCCTGGACGCTCAGGTGCGCGCCCGCCTTGTCCGCCCACCAGCGGATGTGGACCTTGCCGCCATCCGGGGTGTACTTGACCGCGTTGAACACCAGATTGGAAAACGCGCTGCGCAGTTCGGCCTCACTGCCTTTGAGCGAGGCCTGCGCCTCGACCTCCAGTGTGATCGTCTGGTTACGCTGCCCGGACAGCGCCTGGGCGTCGCTCTTGATCGAACGCAGCAACGCATCGATGTCCACCGGCTGGTTGTCCGAGGGGTAGTCCGTGGCTTCAAGCTTGGCCAGCAGCAGCAAGTCGTTGAGCAAGGTTTGCATGCGCTCACCCTGTTGCTGCATTTGCGACAGGGGGCGTTTCCAGCGCGGGTTCACGTCGTCGACATTATCGAGCAGGGTTTCCAGATAACCGCAGATCACCGTCAACGGCGTGCGCAGTTCATGGGACACGTTGGCGATAAAGTCTTTGCGCATTTGCTCCAGCTGATGAATCCGGGTGACGTCGCGCACCAGCATCAGGTGTTCGTTGTTGCCGTAGCGAGTGATATAGAGCTGGATGCGCAGGTGATCGTTGACCGGTGAAGGGATATCCAGCGGTTCGCCGTAGTTGCCTTGCTCGAAATATTCCTTGAAGCGCGGATGGCGTACCAGGTTGCTGACGGGCTGGCCGCTGTCCTGAGGCGTCTTGAGCCCCAGCAGGGTTTCGGCGGCGCGGTTCCACCATTCCAGGTTGCCGTCGCTGTCGAGCATCACTACGGCGTCCTTGAGGGCAGCCGTAGACTCCTGCACCCGATCGATCACCGCTTGCAGGCGGCCACGGACCCGCTGATCGCGGCGCTGCAGGTGGTAGATACTGTCAAACACTTCGCCCCACAGGCCGTAGCCATCGGGTGGCGCTTCGTCGGGTTTATGCTGGCGCAGCCATTCATGCAGGCGCAACAACTGCTTGAGGGTCCAGCCCAGATAGAACGCCAGGCCAATGGCCAGACTCCAGCCGTAATAGCCACTCAGCAGCCCGACCAGCAGGCAGCCTGTGACCAGAAGCAACAAATGACGAATCAGAGTGCCATGCCAGTTTCGATTCACGTCGCGCGGGTCCTTGCTTGCCGTTGGATCAGATAAAGCCGGTTTCAGGCCTTGGTCGAAAACCGGTAACCGGTGCCACGCACGGTTTGTACCAGATTTTCATAGGCCTCACCGAGTGCCTTGCGCAGCCGACGGATGTGCACGTCCACGGTTCGCTCTTCCACGTACACATTGCCGCCCCACACCTGGTCGAGCAATTGGCCGCGAGTGTAGGCGCGTTCCTGGTGGGTCATGAAGAACTGCAACAGACGGTATTCGGTGGGGCCCATTTCGGCAGGGGTGCCATCGATGGTCACGCGATGGCTGATGGGGTCGAGCAGCAAACCGCCGATTTCGATCGGCGATTCTGCATCGGCCGGGCCTGCGCGGCGCAGTACGGCCTTGAGGCGGGCAACCAGTTCACGCGGGGAAAACGGCTTGGTGATGTAGTCATCCGCACCGACTTCCAGCCCCTGGATCTTGTTGTCCTCTTCGCCCTTGGCCGTGAGCATGATGATCGGGATATCGCTGGTCAGCTCTTCGCGCTTGAGGCGACGGGCCAGCTCGATGCCCGAAGTGCCGCCGGGCAGCATCCAGTCGAGGAGGATCAGGTCCGGCTTACGGTCCACGATGATGGCATGGGCGTCCTGAGCATTATCGGCTTCAAGGCAGTCGTAGCCTGCCATTTCCAAGGCTACGGCGATCATTTCGCGAATCGGCGCCTCGTCATCAACGATCAAAATGCTCCTGCCAACCATGCCGTTCTCCTCATGTCATTGAACTGTCTTGTGGCGCATTAGATAACGGAATTATTGCAGTCGTGTGACAGCTTTGAGTATCAACCACGCTCTGGAGGTTCGTGGACTACGCTTTAAGTTCAAATCGTACAACCACAAAAGGACGATTCCGATGACTTTACGCTCGCTTCCCCTAAAGACTTTCCTGTTGGCCGCCGCCCTTGCCTTGCCAGGGCTGGTGCATGCGGCTGATCCGGCGATGACCAAGGACGGCATACTCGTCGACCACAAAGGCATGACGCTCTACACCTTCGCCAAGGATGCGGGCGGCAAGTCGATGTGCAACGACAAGTGTGCGGCCAACTGGCCACCGCTGGCAGCCGATGCCATGGCCAAAAACATGGGTGAATGGACGGCCATCAAACGCGATGACGGCACCATGCAATGGGCCTACGACGGCAAGCCGCTTTACACCTTTGTCATGGACAAGAAAGCCGGCGACATGACGGGTGACAACAAAATGGACGGTGCCTGGAAAGTGGCCAAGCCTTAGAAAGATCAAAAAAACTCACCCTGACCCTCCGGGAGAGGGCTGGGGTGAGGGGCTTTGGCCCTTTCCCATAAGCCATAAAAAAACCTCGCCGCCCTTTCACGGGAGACGAGGTTTTTTATGACGCCGGGTTTAAGCCGCGTTGGTCGATTGCGGACGACGCACGTCAGGCTGTTTCCAGGAGTCGGCAGTCGCTTCGTCGATGGCTTGCTGGATCGCCTTTTTGCGGTGTTCTTCAGCACGGCGGCTGAAGAACCACACCATGAAGGTCACCAGCGACACCGCCAGCAGAATCAGGCTGGCCACGGCGTTGATCTCGGGTTTAACCCCCAGACGCACCGCAGAGAACACTTCCATCGGCAAGGTCGTTGAGCCCGGCCCGGACACGAAGCTGGCCAATACCAGGTCATCAAGTGACAGGGCAAAGGACATCATGGCGCCCGCAGCCAGGGACGGCGCGATCATCGGGATGGTGATCAAAAAGAACACCTTCCACGGCTTGGCACCCAGGTCCATGGCCGCTTCTTCGATCGACAGGTCCAGCTCACGCAGACGCGACGACACCACCACGGCCACATAGGCCGAGCAGAACGTGGTGTGGGCAATCCAGATGGTGACGATGCCACGCTCTTGCGGCCAGCCGATCATCTGCGCCATGGCCACGAACAGCAGCAACAGCGACAGACCGGTGATCACTTCCGGCATTACCAGCGGTGCAGTCACCAGGCCGCCAAACAGCGTGCGGCCCTTGAACTGGCTGATACGGGTCAGCACGAACGCCGCCAGCGTACCCAGCGCAACCGCTGCAATCGCCGTGTAGCAGGCGATTTCAATGGAGCGCATCACCGAACCCATCAACTGGGTGTTGTCCAGCAGGCCCACGTACCACTTCAGCGACCAGCCGCCCCATACCGTCACCAGCTTGGAGGCGTTGAACGAGTAGATAACCAGAATCAGCATCGGCAGGTAGATGAACAACAACCCCGCGACCAGCATAAAACTAGAGAAACGGATGCGATTCATATCTTGCCCTCCAGCTCTTTAGCCTGGCTGCGGTTGAACAGAATGATGGGCACGATCAGGATCGCCAGCATCACGACAGCAAGTGCAGACGCTACCGGCCAGTCACGGTTGTTGAAGAACTCTTGCCACAACACTTTACCGATCATCAGGGTTTCCGGACCGCCGAGCAGTTCCGGAATCACGAACTCGCCCACCACCGGGATAAACACCAGCATGCAGCCGGCGATGATGCCGTTTTTCGACAACGGGACCGTGATTTTCCAGAAGCTGTTGAACGTGCTCGAACCCAGGTCAGACGCGGCTTCCAGCAGGCTGGTGTCGTGCTTCACAAGGTTGGCGTACAGCGGCAGG
>JBILYW010000174.1:0-6784 GCA_044377555.1 Pseudomonas sp. | reverse complement strand
CAGCGCCACACCGGTGGTGTCGGAGCCGCCACGGCCCAGGGTGGTGATGTTGCCGTCCTCGTCCACACCCTGGAAACCTGCAACCACAACCACACGCCCGGCCTTGAGGTCTGCGCGAATCTTCTGGTCGTCAATTTTCAGGATGCGGGCTTTGGTGTGCGAACTGTCCGTCAGGATACGTACCTGGCTGCCGGTGTAGGACACCGCTGGCACACCGCGCTTGTTCAGCGCCATTGCCAGCAGGCCGATCGTCACCTGCTCGCCCGTGGACAAAATCACATCCAGCTCACGGGGTAACGGCTGATCAGTGATTTGCTTGGCCAGGTCGATCAGGCGATTGGTTTCGCCGCTCATGGCAGACAGCACGATCACCAGATCATTGCCGGCTTCGCGGAACTTCTTAACTTTATCGGCGACCTGCTCGATTCTCTCGACAGTGCCGACCGAGGTGCCTCCGAATTTTTGTACGATCAAAGCCATTTCAAAGCAGCCTCAGCCCATAAAGGGCGCCCATTTATCATTCAAACGACGCGCCATCACTAGACGACAGCGCGTACTGGACCTCAGATACCTTGCTCGACAAATGGCACAGTCAGGGCCAGCGCGGCGTCCAGGGCTGCGGCATCAACACCGCCGCCTTGCGCCATGTCCGGACGACCACCGCCCTTCCCGCCCACTGCCGCAGCGGCCTGTTTCATCAAATCACCGGCTTTGAGTTGGCCAGTCAGGTCTTTGGTTACGCCTGCAACCAGTACAACCTTGTCTTCATGGACACTGCCGAGCAGGATCACTGCACGACCGAGCTTGTTCTTCAGCTGATCTACCAGCGCCAGTAGCGCCTTGCCGTCCTGACCGTCCAGGCGAGCGGTCAGCACTTTCACGCCTTTGACGTCCACCGCCGACGATGACAGATCATCACCGGCAGCGCTTGCGGCCTTGGCCTGCAATTGCTCAAGTTGTTTTTCCAGCTGGCGATTGCGCTCAAGGACCGCCGACAGTTTGTCGACCAGGTTCTCACGCGAGCCCTTGACCAGGTTTGCGGCTTCCTTGAGCTGCTCTTCGGCGGCGTTCAGGTAAGCCAGTGCTGCAGCGCCCGTCACCGCTTCAATACGACGGATACCGGAGGCTACACCACCTTCGCTGGTGATTTTCATCAAGCCGATATCACCGGTGCGCTTGGCATGGATACCACCACACAGCTCAACCGAAAAATCACCGCCCATGCTCAGTACGCGCACATTGTCGCCGTACTTCTCGCCAAACAGCGCCATGGCGCCTTTTTGCTTGGCGGTTTCGATGTCGGTTTCTTCAGTTTCAACAGGCGTGTTGTTACGAATCTGCGTGTTGACGATATCTTCCAGCGCCTTGATCTGCTCAGGCTTGATCGCTTCAAAGTGGCTGAAGTCGAAGCGCATGCGCTGACTGTCTACCAACGAGCCTTTCTGCTGGACGTGCTCACCCAGCACCTGACGCAAGGCCGCGTGCAGCAAGTGCGTTGCCGAGTGGTTCAGTGCCGTGGCGTGACGCACATCAGCGTCAACCTTCGCCTCAACGGACTGGCCAACTTCCAGGCCACCCGCGGCAATCACGCCGTGGTGCAGGAACGCACCGCCGGTTTTAGTGGTGTCGCGCACGTCAAAGCGCGCTGCGCCAGCCTGCAGGTAACCACAGTCGCCGACCTGGCCGCCCGACTCGGCGTAGAACGGGGTCTGATCGAGGATCACCACGCCCTCGTCGCCTTCGCTCAAGCTGGCAACCGACTGGCCGTCTTTATAGAGCGCAACAACCTTGGCCGGGGCCTGGGTAGCGGTGTAACCGATGAACTCGGTTGGCACATCGACTTTAACCAGAGTGTTGTAGTCCAGACCGAAAGAGCTGGCCGAACGTGCACGCACACGCTGGGCTTCCATCTCGCGCTCGAAACCTTCTTCGTCCACGGTCAGGTTGCGCTCACGGGCGATGTCGGCCGTCAGGTCCATCGGGAAGCCGTAAGTGTCGTAAAGCTTGAACACCACGTCGCCAGGAACCACGGTGCCCTTGAGGTCAGCCAGGTCCTGCTCGAGAATTTTCAGGCCCTGCTCCAGGGTCTTGGAGAACTGCTCTTCTTCAGCCTTGAGCACGCGCTCGATGTTGGCCTGCTCGCGCACCAGCTCCGGGAAGCTCTCGCCCATCTCGGCCACCAGGGCCGCGACGATCTTGAAGAAGAAGTTGCCGGTAGCACCCAGCTTGTTGCCGTGACGGCAGGCGCGACGAATGATGCGACGCAGCACATAGCCGCGGCCTTCGTTCGATGGCAATACACCGTCAGCGATCAGGAAGCTGCACGAACGGATGTGGTCGGCTACAACCTTGAGCGATGCCTGGCCTTCGTTGGCACAGCCGATGGCTTGCGCCGCGCCATTGAGCAGGCTCTGGAACAGATCGATGTCGTAGTTGGAGTTGACGTGCTGCATCACCGCACTGATCCGCTCCAGGCCCATGCCGGTATCTACCGACGGCGCTGGCAACGGATGCAACACGCCATCGGCGGTGCGGTTGAACTGCATGAACACGTTGTTCCAGATTTCGATGTAACGGTCACCGTCTTCATCTGGCGAGCCCGGCGGGCCGCCCCAGATTTCAGGACCGTGATCGTAGAAAATCTCGGTGCAAGGGCCGCACGGGCCGGTATCGCCCATGGTCCAGAAGTTGTCTGACGCGTATGGGGCGCCCTTGTTGTCGCCGATGCGGATCATGCGCTCGGCAGGTACGCCGACGTCTTTGGTCCAGATCTCATAGGCTTCGTCATCGCTGGCGTAGACGGTTACCCAGAGTTTGTCTTTAGGCAGCTTCAAGACGCCGGTCAGGAAGGTCCAGGCAAAATTGATCGCATCTTTCTTGAAGTAATCGCCAAAGCTGAAGTTGCCCAGCATTTCAAAAAAGGTGTGGTGACGCGCGGTATAACCGACGTTTTCCAGGTCGCTGTTCTTGCCGCCGGCGCGCACGCACTTCTGGCTGCTGGTCGCCCGGGTGTAGGCACGTTTTTCTTGACCCAGGAAGCAGTCCTTGAACTGGTTCATCCCCGCGTTGGTGAACAGCAGGGTTGGGTCGTTATTCGGGACCAAGGAGCTGGAAGGGACACGGGTGTGACCTTGCTCCTCGAAGAAGCGAAGGAAGGCTTCACGGATTTCTGCGCTTTTCATAGGTTCTTCCACGGAGGCTGCGGCCAGAGGCAAGTGAATCACGTCAATCGACAGTGCGACTCGCAAAGGGCCGCATTATATCGGCCCTTCGCCCCGGGTACAGCGTGTTTATACGATAGCGACAAGCAATTGGACGGATTGAAAGCTCATTGGCGGGAAAAGTCGGCAAAAACGGCTATTACACGCTCGATCTGACTGTGACTGACATCCATATGCGTCACCATTCGCAACCGCGGTGCCGCACTGAGCCTGATCTCATGCTCGGCCGCGAAGGCCTTGAGGGCCTCGGCCTGCTCGCCGACCTGAACGTACACCATATTGGTCTGCACCGGCTCGACTTCATAACCGGCGGCGCGCAAGCCCTCGGCCAGGAACTGGGCGTTGGCATGGTCATCGGCCAGACGCTCAACCTGATTATCCAGCGCATACAACCCGGCGGCAGCCAGCTGGCCAGCCTGGCGCATGCCGCCACCGACCATCTTGCGCAGGCGCCGCGCCCTGGCGATCAGGTCAGCAGTACCGCACAGCACCGAGCCCACCGGCGCACCCAGGCCCTTGGACAGGCACACCGATACCGAATCGAAATGACGCGTGATGTCCCCGGCATCGACCCCAAGCTTGACGGCCGCGTTGTACAGCCGCGCACCATCAAGATGCAGCGCCAGGCCATGCTCACGGGTCAGGCGACTGGCTGCGGCCAGATACTCGAGCGGCAACACCTTGCCCTGCATGGTGTTTTCCAGAGCGAGCAAGCGTGTGCGGGCAAAGTGAAAATCGTCAGGCTTGATCGCAGCCACGACCTGGCCCAGGTCCAGCGAACCATCCGCCTGCACTTCCAGCGGCTGCGGCTGGATGGAGCCCAGGACCGCCGCCCCGCCGCCTTCATACTTATAGGTGTGGGCCTGCTGGCCCACGATATATTCATCACCGCGCCCGCAATGCGCCATCAGCGCCAGCAGGTTGCTCATGGTGCCGGTTGGCACAAACAGCGCCCTGGCAAAACCAAGACGCAAGGCCAGCTCGGCCTCCAGCTTGTTGACCGAGGGATCTTCGCCATAAACATCGTCGCCCATCGGCGCATTCGCCATGGCCTCGCGCATGCCGGGGCTGGGTTGGGTCACGGTGTCACTACGAAGATCGATAACAGTCATTGGAGGAGCCTCGGCAATTAAGTAATCAGCACTGGATGCTAATCGGGGTATTCCCTTTCGAACAAGGGCACGACGGGCAAGATTGCTCATATTCAAGGGTTTACGTGAGAATCCATGAACAAAACAATCATAAAAATTGATGGCTATTAGCAAAAAGCAGCAATGCATCCTTGAAACATTTGTGATACAAAATGTCCGCCGCCAGAAAGGCTGGCGGCAACGTTCTCAGGGCGGGGTGTAACTCCCCACCGGCGGTAATTGCGCGCAATGCGCATAGCCCGCGAGCGCTTGGCAGATCCATCGGCTTCGGTTGAGGATAGGCCAAGGTCAGCAGACCCGGTGTGATCCCGGGGCCGACGGTCATAGTCCGGATGAAGAGAGAACGGGATTGGCGCCAAAGGGCCGTCAACCAGGCGGGTGTGTGTCGAGGCTCAACGGCCACGCGCAGCCCGTCTGAGCGCACCCTTAAATCCCATTCGATTCATATGCCCTGTTTTTCACACAAACAGGAGTCAGAACATGCAACCCACCGCAATCGATAGCAAAAGCAAAAACCACCACAACGAGCGCGTAGCGTTTATCCAGGCTTGCTGGCACAAAGAGATTGTCGACCAGAGCCGCAAAGGGTTTCTGGCCGAAATGCTGGTGCAGGGCTACCAGGAAAGCGACATTGATTTCTTTGAAGTCGGCGGCGCCTTCGAAATCCCGCTGCACGCCAAGCTGCTGGCCAAGACCGGCCGTTATGCCGGGATCGTCGGTGCGGCACTGGTCGTAGACGGCGGCATCTATCGTCACGACTTCGTGGCCCAGACCGTGGTCAGCGCCCTGATGCAAGTCCAGCTGGAAACTGAAGTGCCGGTGTTCTCGGTCAGCCTGACCCCGCACCACTTCCATGCCGGCGAAGAACATCAGAAGTTCTTCTTTGACCACTTCGTCCATAAAGGCGAAGAAGCTGCAAAAACCTGCGCCGATACCCTGCACAAGATCCGCAACATCAAGCGCATGGATAGCCAGCAAAAACGCGCGGTGTAACGCCAGGCGCCCCGGTGGGCCCAAAAGCGGGCCAGCCGGGGCGTACGCATAACTATCTAAAGCACACATGAGTCACCCAAGCGTTTCAATCGTCTGCAACAGGTGCCCGGCCACCTGACCACTTTTGAACTTGACGCTTCGGAGTCTCATTTATGTGCCCCACCCCACCGTCAGTGACAACTGGCACTCAGCCTGCACACCATCAATTCGAGTTTGACGGCGGCGCCAAAGCCTCGCCCGAAAGAACCCAACAAACGGTTTCGCACCCCCTGCCTCACGCAACAGAAACCACCACACACAGCGTTCTTCATATCGGCGACAACGCCACAATAGTGCGCCTCGTTACTGAAGGATCCCTTTACCCCCACCCCATTGATCGCCTGGTGTTCCGTGCTTTAGCTGCGCGAGCGTCCATCTGCATTACCAAGGCCGACAACGATGCACTTTTGATCGACCTGAACCACGAGCGCTATCGAATAAAACCTGCCAGCCCCCAACAAATCATCGAAATCCACACCTCGCACGGCAACGATACGGTTTACATCGCCGACACCATCAAAAACCCATTCCATATCGAAACCGGCCCCGGCAATGACACTGTCGTCACCAGCAGCGGGCACGCCACCGTATTGACCGGCACTGGCGATGACATGGTGATGACGCGCGAAGGCACAATCTATGTAAACACCGGGGACGGCAATGACATTGTCAATGCCAATGGCTCAGGCACAACGGTTGCCTATACGGGCAAAGGCACAGACTTCTTTCGTGGAGGGGCGGGAACGTCCTTTGTAGACGCTGGCGAAGATGACGACATCGCCGTCGGAGGCCAGGGCCACAGTATTTTATGCGGTAGCGATGGTGACGACCTGATCACCGCAGGTGCTGGCTCCAGTGTGATCTACACCGGCCTGGGCCGGGACATGCTTAATGAAATCAAGAATAAGGACAAGGTATTCACCGAGAGTGAGCCCACCTACATTTCTGAAGGCGCAATCGTCCCGCGCAAAGCGGTCGAAAACACCCCGGGCCGTTTCGGCGCAAACACATTTAAGGTCACGTCCGAACCTCTGTCCGAGTCGGGGCTGGTTATTTATGGCAGCGAAGAATTCACCAAACGGGTCCAGGATGACCTGAAGCTGTTGCTTAGCTCTGGCAACGGAAGCCAACTACTCAGAGAGCTGACAAAAAGCATTCGCAAGAGCCGAAAAGCCATCACCATCGTCGAACTCAAGCATGTGGAAAACGGCCTTTACATCCCGGGCAGGGGTGATGGCAGGTCCCGTGTTCAAGCCGGCAAGCACGGGCTGCCGGATTTCGGAGGAACGGTGTATTACAACCCGACCTATTCAATGCCGGGCTCAATACCGCTTATTGGCCTCTACCACGAGCTTTGCCACGCGTATAACTGCGTCACAG
>JBILYW010000173.1:0-6798 GCA_044377555.1 Pseudomonas sp. | reverse complement strand
AAAGCCAAGGTGGAGAGCGGGTCGTCGAAACGGCGGTCTTGGGGGATCAGCCGTTGGGCATCGCGCACAAAGGCGGCGGGCAGGCTCATGCATCCTCCAGAATCAGCACGATCAAGTCTTTCGGGCCATGGGCGCCGTAGGCCAGCACTTGCTCGATGTCGGCGGTTTTCGACGGGCCGGACACCAGCAGAGCATTGGTCGGCATGCCGGCGGCCCAGTTCATGTCGCGCTGTACCTGATAGAAGTTGTCGCGAATTTCGCTGGCCTTGAGCAGGGCGAAATGCACCGGTGGCACCAGGCTCATCAGTCGCGGCTCTTCGGGGGTCGGCCACATGATCAGGCTGCCGGTGGCGGCAATCGCGCCCAGGGTGGTGGTCAGGCTGGCCGGGGTGTCGTCAAACAGTTCGGTTTTCCATTCTTCCACCGGGCGGTCGTAGGCTTTGAGTGTCGGCAGCGCAGGATTTTGCGCCCAATGCGCGGTTACTTTTTGCCCGTGGGCTGTGGTCGGGGCGATCAGCAAACTGGGCAATTGACGGTCGGTGACCAATTGCGCCAACAGCGCGGGCCAGTCTTGCTCAGTGCTGAGATGGATTTCGGTGTGTACCGCTTCCATCAACTTGCGCAGTTGCGGGATGCGTTGCTCTGGAGTGTAGGACCAGGGCTCCGTCACCAGCACTTCGTCGAAGTTGTCAGGCACGGGTGTGGTGCCCGTGAGGCTATTGCGCAATTTGTTGAGGATATTTTGTCTAGCGCTCATCACTGGTCTCCCGACTTTTTTGCCAAATGCTCGCGGGCCATATCGTGCAGCGAACGTGCAGCGGGTTTGGGGGCGCTGTGGTTTTGTGTCCACGGGCCGACATTGCTCGGCGTGAGCCCGCGCAGGCGGGTGGCGGCCTTGAGGAATACGCGGTACAGGGCAGGGGAGCTGTTGAGCCTGGCCCACATGTTCCAGATCAGGCGTTCCTTGCGTGAGTACTTGCTGCCCTGGCCGCGCATGATGCGGGGCGAGGTATCGGGCGCTTTGACGTTCTCTTCGCGCAGACGGCGCAGCAGGGCCGGGATCGGAATTTTTACCGGGCACACTTCACCACAGGCACCGCACAGCGACGAGGCGCTGGGGTGGTCCGGCACTTTGGCCAGGCCGACCATGTGCGGTGTGATGATTGCGCCAATCGGACCGGGGTAGACCTCGCCGTAGGCATGGCCGCCAATGCGGGTGTAAACCGGGCAGTGGTTCATGCAGGCACCGCAGCGAATGCAGTTCAGTGTCTGGCGCAGTTCGCTGTCGGCAAAGGCCTGGCTGCGGCCGTTGTCGAGCAGCACCAGATGCACCTCTTCAGGGCCGTCCAGCTCGCCGGGCTTGCGTGGGCCGGAGATCATGTTGACGTAGGTGGTGATCGGCTGGCCAAGGGCCGAACGGGTCAGCAGCGATACCAGCGGTACAACGTCGCGCAGGTTCTCGACAACTTTCTCTATCCCGGTGACGGCAATGTGCACGGGCGGCACGGTGGTGGACATACGGCCGTTGCCTTCGTTTTCCACCAGCAGCAGGGTGCCGGTCTCGGCAACGGCGAAGTTGACACCGGACACGCCGATATCGGCCTCGAAGAATTTTTGGCGCAGCACGCGACGACCGATCTGGATCAGTTGGTCCACGTCTTTGGTGTAATCAACGCCGAGCTTTTCGTGGAACAAGTCGGCCACTTGCCCGGCGTTCTTGTGGATAGCGGGCATGATGATGTGGGATGGTTTTTCGTTGTCGAGCTGAACGATGTACTCGCCCATGTCGGACTCAAGGCATTCAATGCCTTGGGCGCCGAGCACGTGGTTCATCTCCATCTCTTCGCTGACCATCGACTTGCCTTTGATCACTTGCTTGGCCGAACGGCGGCGAGCAATCGACATGACGATTTCATTGGCCTGGTCGACGGTTTCAGCCCAGTGCACCTGCACGCCGTTGCGGGTCAGGTTGGCCTCCAGTCGTTCCAGCAGGTCGGGCAGTTTGGACAGGGCGCGGGCGCGAATGGCATTGCCCAGGGCGCGCAAGTGTTCACGCTCGTGGGCGTCGCTGAAGGCCACGGCGCGTTTGGTCATCAGCGAGTCCATGGCGCTGCGGAAGTTGTTCCGCAGTTGCGGGTCAGCCAGGGCTTCGTGGGCGCGCTCGCGGAAGTCTTCTTCCACGGCAACAGTGGGGATCAGTGTGCTGGCGCTCATTGTTCACCTCCGGTGCGCTGCCACAGGAAACTGGCCAGATGCTGGCCGCGCAGGGCTTTTTTCTGTTTTTCCAGCGAGCCGTTGATGTTCATCAGGCAGCCGCAGTCGGCGGTGAGCACCTGATGTGCGCCGGTTTCAATCAGGGAGCGGGTTTTGTCGGCGACCATGGCGCCGGAAATGTCGGGCATTCGTACGCTGAATGTCCCACCAAAACCGCAGCATTCACTTTCGTGGCTGTGGTCGATACGTTCCACATTGCTCAGTTGCGCCAGCATTTCGCGGCCATGCAGGTGGGTGTTCATCTCGCGTCGTGCGGAGCAGGAGGTGTGCAGGGCGACCTTGACGGGGGCGCCGTGGTCCTTGAATTGGACCTTGCACACAAACAGCAGGAATTCGGTGAGTTCAAAGGTGCGTTCGGCCAGGGCGTGAACCTTTTTCAGGGTCTCGGGCTCGTCCTTGAACAGGTCTTCGTAGTGTTCGCGCAACATGCCGGCGCAGGAACCGGACGGCACGACTACCGGGTAGTCTTCGGCGAACAGCGCAAGCTGTGAACGGGCGACTGCACGTGCCTGATCGGTGTAGCCCGAAGTGTAGGCCGGTTGCCCGCAGCAGCTTTGGCCCTGGGGGTAGTCAACCGCGATGCCTTCGCGCTCGATCAGGTGAATGGCGTCCATCCCGGCTTCGGGGAAGAACAGGTCGACCACGCAGGTGCCAAACAGGTAAACCTTGCGCGGTTTGTGCGTGGGATATTGGCGCGGGGTTGGCAGGGGTGGGGCGACGCGGGTCGCATTAGGCACGGCATTGTAAAAAAGCTCGCTCATCAGGCGTCTCCGGGTGGTCCCGGTTATGTGTCCACGCGAGCGGCTGAAACCTTCCTCAGCCGCCGGGTAGACCGGGTTTTGAATGATTGGCGCCGGCATGTAGGCCGGCGCCTTTTATCGTGCAGTAACCATAGTCCTTATCAGTGCACCAGCATGCCGGTGAACCAGTAGGCCTGAGCCAGTGTGATCAGGCCGACGATGGTGGCGAAGAACAGGCTGTGTTTCAGGGTGAAGCGGAACAGGTCGGATTCTTTACCCACCAGACCGGTAGCCGCACAGGCCACGGCGATCGATTGCGGGGAAATCATTTTGCCGGTTACGCCGCCACTGGTGTTGGCCGCGACCATGAGTACGTCGCTGACGCCGATCTGGTGCGCGGTGGTGGCTTGCAACGAACTGAACAGGGCGTTGGACGAGGTGTCCGAGCCGGTCAGGAACACGCCCAGCCAGCCGAGGAACGGCGAGAAGAACGGGAACGCTGCGCCTGTGCCGGCCAGTACCAGGGCCATGGTGGATGACATGCCCGAGTAGTTGGTAACGAAGGCGAAAGCCAGCACCATGCCGATGGAGAGGATCGGCCAGCGCAGTTCGAACAGGGTTTCTTTTAAAGTGGTCAGACCAGTCTTGATGTCGATTTTCAGAATCAGCATGGAAATCAGTGCCGAGAAGAAAATCGCGGTACCGGTGGCCGAAATCGGATCAAGTTTGAACACGGCGGCAATCGCCGTGGGTGCGTTCACGATCGGTGCGGTTTTGATGACCAGTTGATCGAGATGCGGGATCGCGAAATTGAATACCCAGCCGTACATCGCTCCGCCCGCTGAGAACAGGGCCTTGAACGGTTTGAGGGTCCAGATGGTGACCAGTACGGTCAGGATCAGGAACGGGGACCAGGCTTTCAGAATCTGCAGCAGGCTGTAGGGCGAAGCCATGAGGTTGGTTGGTTTGCCGAAACCTCCGGCGCTGGCGGTCACTGTTACGTCCGAGCTTACGCCTGCGATCTGTGCGCCTGCGGTGCGTTTAGGCTGCCAGATTTTGAGGAACAGGGTCAGGCTGATCAGGCTGGCCAGGGCCGAGGTGATGTCTGGCAGTTCCGGGCCTATGTAGTTCGAGGTGAAGTACTGAGTAATGGCAAAGCTCAAACCAGCCACCAGCGCTGCCGGCCAGGTCTCACGCACGCCACGCAGGCCGTCCATCATGAACACCAGCCAGAACGGCACGAATAGCGACAGCAGCGGCAGTTGGCGGCCGGCCATGGCGCCGATCTTGAATGAGTCGATGCCGGTGACTTGGCCAGCCACGATGATCGGGATGCCGAGGGCGCCGAATGCGACGGGCGCGGTGTTGGCGATCAGGCACAGGCCTGCAGCGTACAGCGGGTTAAAACCCAGGCCTACAAGCAGTGCGGCAGTAATCGCTACCGGCGCACCGAAACCGGCTGCACCTTCAAGGAATGCACCGAAGCAGAAACCGATCAGTAGTACCTGCAGACGCTGGTCGTCAGTGATCGACAGTACCGAGCTGCGGATGATTTCGAACTGGCCGCTTTTGACGGTCAGTTTGTAGAGGAATACGGCGGCGACGATGATCCAGGCAATCGGCCACAGGCCGTAGGCAAAGCCATAACCCGCTGCTGCAAAGGCCATGTCGACAGGCATCTGGAAGGCAAAGATGGCCACCACAATCGACAGGGCCAGGGTGATAGCGCCGGCGACGTGCCCTTTGAGGCGGAAGACGGCCAGGGCCAGGAAGAAGAACACGATCGGGATAACGGCCGCGAATGCGGACAGGCCGAGGCTGCCGAGCGGACTGTAGAGCTGTTGCCAGGTTTGCATATGGGGTGGCCCCTAATTGTTATTGGTTGATGCCGCTGATTGTTTTTGGGTAATTGGTATTACCAATTTACAATCGCTGTTGGCTAGGTTAAAAGCCTTATGCGGTATGTGTCAATTTGCCGCCTCTAAATCTTTGGTCGAGGTGTTCGTCGCCCGGGCATCTGATGGGGTTATGGGCGGTGTTTCTGATGGGTGTGTGGAGTGCGCCAATCGGCGAGAATAGAGGGCCCGGCGTGTGGTCGGGAGGGTGGAGAGCAGTTATGGGGTTTGATCAAATCCGTCAGCGCCGTTTGTCGGACGATATTGTCGAGCAGCTTGAGGGCATGATCCTTGAAGGCACGTTGAAGTCGGGCGAGCGCTTGCCGGCCGAGCGTGCACTGGCCGAGCAGTTTGGAGTGTCGCGCCCTTCGTTGCGTGAGGCGATCCAGAAGTTGTCAGCCAAGGGCTTGCTGGTCAGCCGCCAGGGCGGTGGCAATTATGTGGCGACATCACTGGGTTCGACCTTCAGTGATCCCTTGCTGCAACTGCTGGAAAGCAACCCCGAAGCGCAGCGCGACCTGCTTGAGTTCCGCCACACGCTTGAGGCGTCATGTGCTTTTTACGCGGCATCGCGGGCCACCGAGATGGATCGGGAGCGGCTGCGTTTGGCCTTTGAGCGGTTGCAGGATTGTTATGCGCGGGTGGGTGAAGTCAGCCGCGCAGAAGAGGGGGAGGCGGATGCGAATTTCCATCTGGCCATCGCCGAGGCGAGCCATAACGCGGTGTTGCTGCACACGATTCGCGGGTTATTTGACCTGCTCAAGCGCAACGTGGTGACGAACATCGGCGGTATGTACAAACAGCGCAGCGAAACGCGCGACATGCTGATCAGTCAGCACCGCGAGTTGTATCTGGCGATTATCGAAGGGCGCGCAGAGGATGCGCGGGAAGTTGCGAGCCGCCATCTGGTGTATGTGCAGGAGGTGTTGGAGGAGGTGCGTCAGGAAGTGCAGCGCATGGCGCGGGCAGAGCGCCGCAATGGGTTATAAAAAATAATGCATCACATGTGGGAGCGGCGGTGCGACTTGCTCGCGATTCAGGCAACTCGGTGTGTCAGGCTACCGGGTTGATTCCATCGCGAGCAAGTCGAATCGATGCACCGCTCCTCCCACAAGTACAAGGGCTGAGGAACTAGTCGTCCTTGCCCTTGTTTCGCACCGCGCGCTGCAGTTCGCGATCGGAATCGCGCTCGCGCTCGGTATGGCGCTTGTCGTATTCCTTCTTGCCTTTACCCAGGGCAATTTCGCACTTGATCAAGTGCTTGCTCCAGTAAAGCGAGAGGCAGACGCAGGCGTAACCCTTCTGCTGCACGGCGGCAAACAGCTTTTCCAGCTCGCGCTGGTTAAGCAGCAGTTTGCGGCTGCGCGTCGGGTCGGCGATAACATGGGTGCTGGCTGTCGTCAGGGGCGAGATATGGCTGCCAAGCAACCATGCTTCTCCATCCTTGAGTAGCACGTAGCTGTCGACCAGCTGTGCCTTGCCTGCACGCAGACTTTTTACTTCCCAGCCGGCCAGGACCAGACCAGCCTCGAACCGATGTTCGATGAAGTAATCGTGTCGCGCTTTTTTATTCTGCGCGATGGTCCCTGTAGGGTGTTTCTTCTGTTTAGCCATAGGGGCGGCATTATAGGCAGTTGCGAGCGTGTCGGCTACGGGCACCTGCGTGCTTGAGCACCTAGGTTGATTCCCGGACAATGCGCCCTCTTTTTTTAGTGGTTGGGCGTAGTAACGATGTCGACAGACAAGGTTTCTGTCCACGGCAGTTGGGCAAGCCGTTGGGTCTTTATTCTCGCTGCGACCGGTTCTGCCGTGGGTTTGGGCAGTATCTGGAAATTCCCCTACATGGTCGGCGTCTATGGTGGCGGCGCTTTTGTGTTGGTGTTTTTGGC
>JBILYW010000172.1:0-6813 GCA_044377555.1 Pseudomonas sp. | reverse complement strand
GTTCATGTACTCAAGGCGTAAATCCGCATTGAGTAAAAGCGTGGCGGTGGTCAGGTTATCGAGTAACAGTCGGTGCAGGGCGTCACTGATGGTCATGGGCCGATCCCGGATTGCGTGCGCGGGTGAGACGCTGGTGCAAGGAAAATGCAAAAACCAAACCAAGGCTCCGAAAAGAAGCGCTAATTGCCTGAAATAGGCGCTTATAACCCGTTTAGGTAACGCGGCCGGGTAGTGCGCAGGTGTTTTTGAACCAAATTGGGCTGGCTAATGCACGATCAAACTATAGATGCACCAATATAGTGCAATTTTGGCGAATGGATTCAGTCGCCCTGAAATTAGCCAGGGATATCTGATTACCAGCGTTGAGGGTGATGAGTGGTAGCTAGATCCGAGCGTGGCCAATGACAAGTAGATCGGTGCGATTTGCGGCTGACTCGGAAACCAGATAATCCGGCGGGTACACCGGGTTAATCAGGATTTGGTCAGCTTTCTCGCTCGGTGGATACACCCACACGGCAGGTTTTAACGTGGCGCCTTCGAGCGCCGGTATCCCCAGCACGGCGGTGGGGTCTGCGGCCGGGGTCCAGATGATTTCTATGCCATCGCCAAAATCCGCCACCAGTTGCTCGCCCCGTGGCTCAGCTTTGATGGCCGGGACGTTCTGCCATTGCGATTGGCCCCCGGTATAGAACCCGTAAAGGTCAACTGAGCCGTCTGGCAGGTGTTTCACCGTCACCCGTGCCCGCGTATTGCCCTGGGTCAACTCGGCATATTGCGCGGACGAATAAAACGCACTGTCGGGCGACGTCGTGTTCGGCATCAGCGCCGCAAGGGTTCCACCCAAGCAGCAGGCCAAGGCCGTCGAGCTGCCAGAGCCACTAACCCACTTCAAAGCTCATGGAAAATTTCCCGCAGTCGAAAACCGAAAAAATCTCGCGTGTGAAAACATCTCACTCTTTGAAGCCGGGTAGACCATTGGCGGCTCGCCACTCCTTGATGGTTTTGGTGATCCCTTCGACGGAATCATCAGCGCCCTCTTCTGGGTAATAGATCAGGTCAGTACCGTCAGGGTGCCCTGTGAGCTGTCTGAACTTGTCAAGAAGCTCCCCCAATGTTTCATCGGATGCACCATTATCGTTTGCTGCAAATAGCTCATCCAAAAACTGGATGAACTGTGCTTCGGTGTAATCACAAATTGTCTTGTTCATTGGGCACTTACCTATGATTCTCAATATGGTTTTTTGGGGTATTGACTCGTAAGTTGTCCACGTCATAAACAGGCCCTCCGTCTGTGATGCGCTCGACATGGTGCAGTTCGAAAGTATTTCTCTTACCAACGATATCCCGCTCCCTGGCGTTTGGTGCGTACCCGTCACGCATACGATTGCGGTTGCGCTGTACAAACTGCTCACTCAATTCTGGATCATTCGCAACTTCTTCCCAAAATGCCGCCCGGAATTTGTCGAAGCTAGAGAACTCGCGACCTCGTAGTTTATCGGCAATGCATGTTGGAATCGGTGCGCCTATTCCTGTGTCCGCCCCAGCAAGCCAAATTCCTGATACGTCCTCTCCGGTGCCTGTCACCACACCAGGAACATGGCGCACATTTTATGACAAGTAGATCGGTGCGATTTGTGGCTGACTTGGAAACCAGATAATCGCATCCTGATAATCCGGCGGGTACACCGGGTTAATCAGGATTTGGTCAGCTTTCTCGCTCGGTGGATACACCCACACGGCAGGTTTTAACGTGGCGCCTTCGAGCGCCGGTATCCCCAGCACGGCGGTGGGGTCTGCGGCCGGGGTCCAGATGATTTCTATGCCATCGCCAAAATCCGCCACCAGTTGCTCGCCCCGTGGCTCAGCTTTGATGACCGGGACGTTCTGCCATTGCGATTGGCCCCCGGTATAGAACCCGTAAAGGTCAACTGAGCCGTCTGGCAGGTGTTTCACCGTCACCCGTGCCCGCGTATTGCTCTGGGTCAACTCGGCATATTGCGCGGACGAATAAAACGCACTGTCGGGCGACGTCGTGTTCGGCATCAGCGCAGCCACAACGATTGACAGGTTGGCTGGCACCGTCGCCGCAAGTGTTCCACCCAGGCGACTGGCCAGGGCCGTAGCGCTGCCGGAGCCGCCAATCCACTCCAGCGCTGTGGCGCCTGCCTTCATCGCGCTACCCGAGCCGAGCACTGCGTAAGTTCCGTACTGTTTCAACGGCTCCACCGGTATAAAACCTTTGTGGTTCGTCACCCCGTCAGGCAGTGCGCAGGACTTCGCAAAAACGTAGCCAGCCTGCTTGCCCTCTACCTTTTTTTTGGCCGCCTCCCAGCGTTCATCGGCTTCCCGATCGTTTTTTTCGTTAGCGGCTGACGCTCTGGCCCAAGCGGCCTGCGCCGCATCGGCTTTCTCTTGGCTGTCGTCAAATGTTGGAATGGGTAACGAGTCCGGAGTGTCTTTAAATCCGAGTTTGTTTTTGAGCATGAACGCTCCCTGTCATCAGAAAGAATCCTGGGGAAAAGCTTAGGGCCTTTCCTTGTAGGTGCGAAATAGTCGCAGTTAATGTGAGCAGAAATAGCGTTGATTGCGAGCATAGCTGCAACTAGATCACCCCCAGTAATAGAGCAGGCAGGTACAGGTTTTGTGTTGTCAGTGAGACAGCGCCATGCCAGGCGCACCGGCATAGAACACGATCAGTTCAACGGGGGTCTTGCCGCTGATACCGCGATGGGATGTGTTGACCACCTCGGGCAATACCTGGCCAGGCTTGAGAGTGGTTTTGTGGATGCCGTCTTCGGTTTCGACCATGAGCTCGCCAGAAACCAGGTAGGCGAGGTTGGGCATGGGGTGGGTGTGCCATTTCAGTGTGGTGTTGGCCGGGAGCGTGATTTTGACCACGGTGAATTCCGGCTTGGCGGCCGGATAGCTATAAGCCGTCCCATCCCAGGACTTGTCGGCCTTGAGCAGTTGCTCGACCTTGACCTCGGTGGGGGTGTTTTTGCAGCCCAGCAGTATCAGGCAGACGCAAGGCAGGAGCAGGGGTTTGAGGGCCATTAAAGAGGGCATGTCGGTCTCCGTTGGTTTGAGTGGCCCAAAGCTACCGATCACTCATCAAGGAGGCTGTCAGGTGCTGGCATGAATCCAGAGGCCCTGATCCTATGCTCGCGTAAGACGTTGCCCACAAAAAGGCCTCCCGAAGGAGGCCTTTTTAAATCACGCCGCTTGCGCGGGTGACTCTGGATTAGCAGCTGTAGTACAGCTCGTATTCCAGTGGGTGTACAAAGGTACGAACCTGGATTTCTTCTTCGCTTTTCAGGGCGATGTAAGCGTCGATGAAGTCGTCGC
Source organism: Pseudomonas sp. (assembly GCA_044377555.1). Taxonomy (GTDB): domain Bacteria; phylum Pseudomonadota; class Gammaproteobacteria; order Pseudomonadales; family Pseudomonadaceae; genus Aquipseudomonas. The sequence continues at coordinate 3,468 of JBILYW010000172.1, read as the reverse complement.
TGAAAACGCCGCCTTTGGTCAGGAACGCACGACCTTTGTCCAGCTCTTCCAGGGCTTCCTTCAGGCTGCCGCAAACTTGTGGGATCTCTTTGGCCTCTTCAGGCGGCAGGTCATACAGGTTTTTGTCAGCTGCGTCGCCAGGGTGGATCTTGTTCTGGATACCGTCCAGGCCAGCCATCATCAGTGCTGCGAAGCACAGGTACGGGTTGGCTGCCGGGTCCGGGAAACGTGCTTCGATACGGCGAGCCTTAGGGCTGGACACGTAAGGAATACGGATCGATGCGGAGCGGTTACGAGCCGAGTAGGCCAGCATTACCGGGGCTTCGAAACCTGGTACCAGACGCTTGTAGGAGTTGGTAGCCGGGTTGGTGAAGCCGTTCAGCGCCTTACCGTGCTTGATGATGCCGCCGATGAAGTACAGGGCAGTATCGGACAGGCCGGCATAGCCTTCGCCTGCGAAGGTGTTCTTGCCATCTTTGGAGATGGACATGTGAACGTGCATACCCGAGCCGTTGTCGCCGTACAGAGGCTTGGGCATGAAAGTAGCGGTACGGCCGTAGGCGTCTGCCACGTTGTGTACGCAGTACTTCAGGGTCTGAACTTCGTCAGCCTTTTTCACCAGGGTGTTGAACTGCACGCCGATTTCGTTCTGGCCGGCAGTTGCCACTTCGTGGTGGTGCACTTCGATAACCAGGCCCATCTCTTCCATGGCGTTGCACATGGAGGTACGGATTTCGTGGTCATGGTCGAACGGCGGAACCGGGAAATAGCCGCCTTTGACGCCTGGACGGTGGCCTTTGTTGCCGCCTTCCACGTCCTGGTCGGACATCCACGAACCTTGTTCGGAGTAGATCTTGAACATGGAGCCGGAGATATCGGACTTGAACTTCACTTGGTCGAAGATGAAGAACTCAGGCTCAGGGCCGACGAAAACGGTGTCACCGATACCGGTGGACTTCAGGTATTCCTCGGCACGGGTAGCGATGGCGCGCGGGTCGCGGTCATAGCCTTGCATGGTCGAAGGTTCGATGATGTCGCACACCAGGATCAGCGTAGGCTGCTCGGTGAACGGGTCCAGAACGGCAGTGCTGTCGTCTGGCAGCAGGATCATGTCGGATGCTTCGATGCCTTTCCAGCCGGCAATGGAGGAGCCGTCGAACATTTTGCCGTCGATGAAGAAGTTTTCATCCAGCGCATCACGGGCCGGCATGGTCACGTGGTGCTGAGTGCCTTTGGTGTCAGTGAAGCGCAGATCAATCCACTTGACGTCATGATCTTTGATGAGTTGAACCGACTTCGACATAGTGTCCTCCGGGGTGGCTTAGGGCTGTTGGTTACGTGCCCTTAATAAGTGGTTGATGCCGGCGCGAATACTCTGCCAAGGCAACCTGCCTCACAAGGGAGCAAATTGCATGCCAGTGCCCTGACTTGGGTGTAATGCGCCAATCTTAAGCATTTAAGAGGCGCAGACTACCGACTGGCGGCATTTATCGCACCCAAATGAAGCGAAATCTGGCGTTTGTGTTCCATTTTGGTGCGATGAAAACCGTTTGTACGATAACTGGTTAAACCTTGAGCAATTTCCGCTATAATCCGCGCCCCCCTTTTTTGGCAGGCTGCTCGCGCGCTGTTTTCATGAAACTAATCGTTAAAGTCTTCCCAGAAATCACTATCAAGAGCCGTCCGGTTCGGATGCGTTTCGTCCGTCAATTGGCCAAAAACATCCGCACTGTGCTCCGCGATCTGGACCCTGCTGTGGTGGTGACGGGCGTGTGGGACAACATCGAGCTGCAAACGCGCGTAAGTGACCCCAAAGCCTTGAAGGAAATGACCGAGCGCCTGAGTTGCATGCCGGGCATCGCGCATTTTCTGCAGGTTGACGAGTACCCGTTGGGTGACTTTGATGACGTGACCGAGAAGTGCAAATTGCACTTCGGTGATGCGTTGGCGGGCAAGATCTTTTCCGTGCGTTGCAAGCGCGGTGGCAAGCACTCATTTACCTCGATGGAAATCGAAAAATACGTCGGCAGCAAGCTGCGTCGTGAGTGCGGGGCGGCTGGAATTGATCTGAAAAAGCCGGAAATTGAAGTGCGTTTCGAAATACGCGACCAACGGTTGTTTGTGATTCACAGCCAGCACAACAGCATAGGCGGCTTCCCGCTGGGCTCGCTGGAACAGACCCTGGTGTTGATGTCCGGTGGTTTCGACTCCACGGTCGCGGCTTACCAGATCATGCGACGCGGCCTGATGAGCCATTTCTGCTTCTTCAACCTCGGCGGGCGTGCCCACGAGCTGGGCGTGATGGAAGTCGCGCACTATATATGGAAGAAGTACGGCAGCTCGCAGCGCGTGCTGTTTGTCAGCGTTCCGTTCGAAGAAGTTTTGGGCGAAATTCTCGGCAAAGTCGATAACAGTCATATGGGCGTCATTTTGAAGCGTATGATGTTGCGCGCTGCAACCCGTATCGCTGAACGGCTCGACATCGAAGTGCTGGTGACCGGAGAAGCGATTTCCCAGGTCTCGAGCCAGACGCTGCCCAACTTGTCGCTGATCGACTCGGCTACTGACAAGCTGGTATTGCGTCCGCTGATCGCGAGCCACAAGCAGGACATCATTGATCAGGCGGTTGAAATCGGTACGGCCGATTTTGCCAAGCACATGCCTGAATATTGCGGGGTGATTTCGGTCAACCCCAAGACCCACGCCAAACGCAACCGCGTGGAGTACGAAGAACAACAGTTCGATATGGCCGTGCTTGAGCGAGCGCTTGAGCGGGCCAAACTGGTGCCGATTGATCGGGTGATCGATGAATTGGGCCAGGACTTGCAAGTCGAAGAAGTCAGCGAAGTGCTGGCGGGCCAGATCGTGATAGACATCCGTCACCCGGATGCTCAGGAAGATCAACCGCTGGAACTGGCTGGCATCGAAGTACAAGCGATGCCGTTCTATGCACTGAACAGCCGCTTCAAGGAACTGGATGACACCCGTCAGTACCTGTTGTATTGCGACAAAGGCGTGATGAGTCGCCTGCATGCTCACCATTTGCTCAGTGAGGGACATGCCAATGTGCGCGTTTATCGACCGAGCTAAGAGCCCGGGGCTGTATGCCTGTGGCCTGCGTCACCGGCCCCCCGACGCCGCCGTCAAGCTGTAACGGCTTGCACGGACTCTACTGTTAATCGCTGCCTGGACTCAGTCAGCACACCGAATCCTCTGATCGAGATACACAAGTGATCGAAAATCTACGTAACATCGCCATCATTGCTCACGTTGACCACGGTAAAACCACCCTGGTAGACAAACTCTTGCGTCAATCCGGCACTCTGGAGCGCGGCGAGCTCAACGACGAGCGCGTGATGGACTCCAACGACCAGGAGAAAGAGCGCGGTATTACCATTCTGGCGAAGAACACTGCCATCAACTGGAACGGCTACCACATCAACATCGTGGATACCCCGGGCCACGCCG